>NZ_JBMPPD010000012.1:0-97864 GCF_049339825.1 Undibacterium sp. RuRC25W
TCCCGAACAGGACCGTGAAACGACTCTGCGCCAATGATAGTGCTGCAACCAGTGTGAAAGTAGGTTATCGTCAGGCTCCCCCATGCAACCCCTCTCTACTTACGTAGTGAGGGGTTTTGCTTTTATAGTGCGCAAAACTGGTACGCCTGATCCTGCAACAGGACCTAACGCCAGATACATTTGGTTGGTACTCAGGCCAATTGCGACTCTCGGAGTTGAACATCCAAAGAAGCCAAAAACGTCGTAACATGTGAATTGCATGCGACAAGTTACGAACTATCTCGATGATAGCCGTGCGGTTATCCTGATTCAACTTTGGTGAAACAACTGCTTTTCTTTCCGCTGCTCTAGGACAGACATTACACATAAAAATATTCGTCTGTCTCGACTTTTAATTTACTGTGGTGATCAATAAATGATACCGTTCGAGTGCTAATAGCTAGTCACAACGAAAAGATTATTGATGCTGTATCGTATTTTCCTAGTCGGCACGATGTTACGAGAGGTCGTTTGTAGGAGTTCAGTGTGTTGCCCTGGTTTTCTTGTCAAATCAATAGTTAGCTTCCCTCCTGTCTTCTGCAAATAAAACGACAGCTTAGCCTTTAAATTGTTACATTTAATGAATTCCCCCATCTTAAAAGGTTTCCATGTGGAAATATTCGGTGTTGTTTGTTAAGATCATTTTGAAAAGTTAATTCAATTTGATTTAAATGTAAGCACTCTGCATCAAATAGTTCATCTGGCAGCGACCCACTACTCAGACATAAAAGTTGACTGAGTTGATGGTGCACTGATACTGGGATTGTGATAGGACGTCATTGCAGTTAGGTCAGGTTTCAGACAGTGAGTTTCTCCAATATGGATTCGGTTCGCATGAAATTAGACATAGTAGCAATCGACGATTCATCGGTGAATCTCTTTCTGACGTCTCACCTTATTCGTCAATTTAAAGATTGCATTCTGCGGGAGTTTAACAATCCGCAAAAAGCATTGACCTATTGTGTTGAGCATATTCCGGATCTCGTCATCGTTGACTTTATGATGCCAGAGATGGACGGTATTGAGTTTATTCGTCGTTTTCGTGCTCTTCCTGGTCGCGAAGATATCCCTGTATTGATGGTTACAGCGAACGATCAAACTGAAATTCGTTACCGTGCGCTTGAGGCAGGTGCTAACGACTTCCTTAATAAACCGATCGATAAAATTGAATTTTCAGCACGTACTAGGAATATGTTATCGCTGAGACGTAGTCAGCGAAAATTATTAGATATTGCTGAATGGCTCACCGATGAAGTACGATTAGCGACGGCGGAAATATTAGCTCGTGAACGTGAAACAATTATTCGCTTATCGAAAGCTGCCGACTCTCGTGATCCTGAGACTGGTGCTCACATATTGCGGATGTCTCATTTTTGTAAATTGATTGCCGCTCACTTAGGCTTGTCAGAAGAAAATCAGCAAATTTTACTCGATGCCGCACCAATGCATGACGTAGGAAAGGTAGGGATTCCTGATCATATACTGCTTAAGCCGGGGCGCTTAGATGTCGCGGAATTTGACATAATGAAACGACATTCTTTTTTGGGCTATGAAATACTCAACGGTAGCCAATCTGTTATCTTACAAACGGCAGCACAAATTGCTTTATCTCATCACGAAAAATTTGATGGTAGTGGTTATCCACATGGGTTAGCTGGCGATGCAATTCCGCTATTCGCCAGAATTTGTGCTGTCGCTGATGTGTTTGATGCGCTAACATCGGAACGGCCTTACAAAAAAGCGTGGACAGACAGTCAAGCAATCGCTTATTTGCAGGAAGGGCGGGGGCAACATTTCGATCCGGCCTGTGTGGATGCATTTTTGGAAAACTGGGATGAGGTGATGCAAATCCGCCATCGATTTAAAGATGGGTGAACCCTATTGCGCACATTGATTGCTCTGATCGATGGATTAAAGCTATGTTCAAAGAAGAAAGCGCTGCAGTTAGCTCACTTCACTAATAGAAAATCGCAAAAATGAAAGTCTTCTTCCGATCTGCACTTGTCGTTTTCGCCTATGTGCTTTTCGGCAAATTATCGATCTTGCTAGCACCCTCACCCGAATACATATCGCCGATATTTCCTCCTGCTGGGATCGCCTTGGCTGTCGTTTTTATTGGCGGCAGACGGTTTCTGCCATCCGTATTGATCGGGTCTTTTCTGCTCAATGTCTGGATTTCATATTTATCAGAACAAGGACTCAGTCAAAGTGGCGTCGTTGCTGCATTTTGCATTGCCATGTACTCTGTTTCACAAGCTGGCATTGGTAGCTGGCTGTTAAACAAGGCTATTGGATATCCAGTTCGTTTGGATCGTATCGGTGAAATTGGGCGTTTCATGTTGCTCACACCGTTATGCTGTCTGATTTGTTCGACGCTCTCGGTGTTCAGTTTATACCTGTTGGGTATTTTTAGCTTCGGTTCACTTATTAATAACTGGGCGATTTGGTGGATTGGCGACACGTTTGGGGTGATGTTGCTCTTTCCACTGACGATGATCATTGCTGGAGAGCCACGCGAGCTTTGGCGTAACCGAGTTAGCTCAGTAGCGTTGCCAATTCTATTGGCGGTGACGATCTTTATTGTCTTTTTTTTCCTTGCCAATCGTTGGGAATACGAAGATTCAATGAACGATTTCAGCCAGACTTCACAAATGATCGAAAATGAAGTTCAAGCGAAATTGAGTGAGCAGGAATCGCTGCTGGAACAAATGGCAGGATTAATGACACAAGATAAAACCAGGCAAGTTACGCGCGATGGTTTTAGCCGTTTTGTCGCGCGTTCTTTAGTTCGATACCCAATGATTCAAGCATTGGAGTGGGCTCCCTATATCAGTAGCGACAGACGCCAAGCATTTGAGCGCCTGCAAAGTAATGATTTTTCGATGTATGAGATTAAAGAGCGTGATGCTCAAGGTAAATTACAGCGTTCTCAGCAGCGCGACTTCTATTATCCGGTCACTTATGTCGAACCACTTAAAGGCAATGAGTTAGCACTAGGTTTTGATCTGTCATCCAATCCGGCACGTCAGCAAGCGATTAAAAATGCGATCACGACAGGAAAAACAGTTATTTCGGCACCACTCAACTTAGTTCAGGAAAGCCAGCAACAACTTGGCGTGCTGTTAATCCTTCCAGTTGATCCAAGTAATCCTCATTCAGATGTTGTTCTCAGCGTATTAAGGTTAGGTGATTTTATAGAGAATCTGTTGCAGAGAACGCGTCCGATGATTTATACACGGCTGCTTGATCTGGATGATCAGAAAGTTGTGTATGACAACTTTGGGCTTAGAGAATCACCGAACTTGTTGGTGTACTCATTTAATTTTGGAGCCCGGCATTACAGGTTAGAAACCGCACCGACGTCAAATTATCTAAATTCGCATCGCAACTGGCAAAGCTGGGCCTTATTAGGGATCGGTATGTTAGGCACAAGCTTGTTAGGATCCTTACTCTTACTTGGTTCTGGGTATGCATCACGAACCAAACAAGAGGTCACCGAACGTACACAAGAATTATTGCAAGCAAAAAAGGAATTAGAGCGGGAAAATCAAAAGAAACTGGCGCTCTTACAAAACGCCAGTGATGGCTTGCACATTCTTAACAGGGATGGCATCTTAATCGCGGCTAGTGACTCATTTTGTACTATGCTTGGATATGAGCGGAATGAGTTGTTAGGCAGTCATGTCAGCATATGGGATGCGAAATTTTCTCTGGAAGAGTTAGATCGCGGAATTGAGCAGCAATTCAGCAACCATATATTGTCACGCTTTATGACACGCCATCGTCGCAAAGATGGCAGTTTCATTGAAGTTGAGATCAATGGAATGCCCCACAACTCAGACGGCGAAGATGTGTTAATCAATTCATCGAGAGACATCACCGAGCGCAATCAATCCATGGCGCGACTCAAACAAGCTAAAGAGATGGCTGAAGATGCCAGCCGCGCGAAAAGCGATTTTCTTGCTAACATGAGTCATGAAATCCGTACGCCAATGAACGGCATTATCGGGATGACCGAACTGGCGTTAGATACTGAACTTAATCAAGAACAACGTGGTTATATCGAATTGGTGAAATCATCCGCTGATGCGCTGTTGATGATCATTAACGACATTCTGGACTTCTCGAAAATTGAAGCAGGAAAAATGCAGATTGACCATATTGAATTCGATTTGCACCATATGCTCGGACAGACAACACGTACGTTGGCTATCCGTGCTGATCAGAAGAACCTTGAGTTATTACTCGACATTGATCCGGCGATTCCAAGAATGCTCGTGGGTGATCCAGGTCGATTGCGTCAGATCATCATCAATCTCATTGGCAATGCAATTAAGTTTACTGAGTATGGTGAAATCGTGGTGAAGGTAGCTGCTGGTGACGTATCAGAAAATTCAGATTCAGTACCAATGCGCATCAGTGTCCGCGATACAGGAGTCGGTATTCCGCAAGCAAAATTTAACGTTATTTTTGATTCATTTTCGCAGGCCGATACATCAACAACTCGCCTCTATGGCGGTACAGGTCTTGGTCTATCAATCTCTGCGCGGCTGATTGAGCTCATGGGCGGCAGTATTTCGTTGGAGAGCGAAGTCGGAAAAGGCACCACGTTCTATATTGATATTGAAATGGTGCGAGCCAAAGATGCTCAGTTGGTACATGATGACACCATTTTCTTGAAAGATATGCGTGTATTAATTGTAGATGACAACTCAACCAATCGTCAAATCGCCGTCGAGCTGACAAAGCGTTGGGGTATGCAGCCAACGGCTGTCGAGGGTGGAAAACAAGCAATTGCGGCGTTGACACAGGCTAAACTCGCAAACCATCCTTATAAGTTGCTCCTGTTGGATGTCCATATGCCTGAACAGGATGGTTTTGCCGTCATTGAAGAATTACGCGCGTTGCATGCCGATGATATAGCGCAAGTCATGATGCTAACCTCAGAAGGGCAGCATGGCGATGCTGTTAAATGTCGTGAGTTAGGTGTGTCCGCCTATTTGCTGAAACCCTACACACAATCTGACCTGTTTGATGCCATCATGAATACTTTGGGGCTCGTTGAGAAGTCAGAGCCGGTGCTAGTAACAAGGCATTTCTTACGTGAGAGTAAGCATCACTTAAATGTGTTGTTAGCCGAAGATAATAATGTTAACCAAACACTGGTCAAAGGCCTATTGAGCAAGTTTGGACACACTGTTGATGTTGCCCAAAATGGATTGGAAGCGATTGAAAAATGGTGCGATGTTCATTATGACTTAATTCTTATGGACGTTGACATGCCTGTCTTAAATGGCTACGGTGCGACTGAACAAATACGCCAGCTTGAAAAGCAACAAGGCAATCAACGCATTCCAATTATAGGATTAACTGCCCACGTACTTGAGGGGACCCGTGAAAAATGTATTGCAGCAGGTATGAACAGTTATCTAAGCAAACCGATTAATATAGAAGCATTGTGGCGCGAACTCAATAACATCAAACAATTGGTCCGCGACGATCACCCTATAGTAGAGACAAACAGCAAAAATTTACCTGTCGTTGATTTCAGTAAAATGCGCCACAATATTGACGACGACCATGCTATTTTTGAAAAGCTCGTTGAGCTATTTTTGCGAGAGGCTCCCGAGCAAATGCAAAAACTAAGAGACAGTATTGCTCAGAATTCGGTCGATCAAATACGCCATGTTTCACACACACTGCGCGGCGTACTCAGTATTTTTGCCGCAGAACGTTCAATGCATATTGCTGAGAAAATTGAATCCGTAGCTGGTCAACTACCACTCGATAATCTTGTCGATCAACTTGATCAGGCGATCAGCGAAGTAAAAGAAGCAATGCAAACTTACCAATGGTGAATAACGCGTACTTAAACCGCTATTCAATTTGACATGTTAAAGGCAAAATAACCAATGCTACGTAATCTAACCATCAGCTTTATCATCACCGCACTTTTAGCTGGGTGCGCCATGTCTAACGATGGTGAAAAAAAAGTGGTAAGCGTCGATCTTGTTGATCTTCAACGTTATGTTGGAAATTGGTACGAAATTGGCTCATTCCCGATGTTCTTTCAGCGTCAGTGTGTCGCCAATAGTCAAGCCAACTACACGGTTGAACCTGAAGGAAAAATCGGCGTACATAATCAATGTCATACCAAAGATGGCTTCGATAAGGCGGATGGTGTTGCAGTCGCAGTCGATGGCAGTCATAACGCCAAATTGCGCGTATCTTTTTTCGGACCGTTTTGGGCTGACTATTGGATTATTGGACTTGATCCTGAATACAAATGGGCATTGGTTGGAAATCCCAATCGTAAGTATCTGTGGTTACTTTCACGCTCCAAAAGTCTTCCACAAGATCAGCTTGATTCTGCGCTTGAAGTCGCTCGCAAACAGGGATTTGACTTAAACAAGTTCCATTACACCGTTCAGCATTGACCACCAACTGATGGAGTTGATCTGGGCAACTTGGTAAGCCGAGCATCGAACATTGAGTTAGAACTCGCAACACGACTCGAAAAGATGGTGCGATTGAACGACGATTTAATGGAGGCGCTGCACGCCGTGCGCAGCCTCAATCTCACTAACTGGAGCATCGCTGCAGGCGCAGTAAGGAGCGCAGTCTGGGATCAATTGCATGGATACACGGTTGCAACACCGCTGGACGACATTGATGTCGTTTATTTTAATGCGGAGGTGTTACCAGAAAACGATCAACAACTGGAGCAACAGTTACGTGCTATTCATCCAAAATTAAATTGGGAAGTCACTAACCAAGCAAACGTTCATCATTGGTTTTTTGCTGAGTTTGGCCAGAAGGTGGAACAGCTATCGTCGCTGGTACATGGAATATCGACTTGGCCAGAATACGCGACTTGCGTTGGCATCACCATGGCAAAGGATGATTCAATTGAAGTGATTGCACCGCATGGACTAAACGATCTATTTACGATGCTTGTCCGCCATAACCCTTCCCGATCTGATGTCGAGACGTTCTTGCGGTGAATCAACGCGAAGAAGTTTCAACGTCGGTGGCCATTAATAAAAATTGTTGATCCAATATAAAAAATCAACCAGGTTTAAATTGGTTGATTTTTTATTTAACTACTTAATTTTTAAAGAAATTATCTAAAAATTTCCATTTGAATATGTGGTGGTGGAGCAACGTGCAAAAACTGGTGCGGTAGCGCAGGTGACGCGCGCGAGGCAATGGCCGGAAACCGCGCCAACACTGGGGCTTCGGGCAAAAAAAATCCCAACCGATAAGAGTTGGGATTTCAAATAATGGTGGCGGAACACGGAACCGAACCCGCGTCCGCGTTTATAGCCAAATAGTACCGTATTGGCCTTGAGGCCATGGCTTAGAGAAAATGGGCATTTCGTTGTCGCTTTTTCCCTACCAAATTGACAATCACGTCGAATTACTTGCCGGTCAATTCGGCAGACGTCACGTCGCGACCGAACCCATCAATGACTGGCCATCTGGCGTGCGGACGGGAAACGGTTGCCAATTTGATTCGGTCGCGCGTCAATTCATAGCTCCATCAACCAACGGAGTTATGTCATGGAAAAACTTGTACTGTCAGAAAACGAATTGGCTCAGCACTGGGGCGTGAGCCCCAAAACATTGCAGCGCTGGCGTAGCGAAGGCCGTGGTCCTTACTACATGAAATTATCCAAGCGGGTTGTATACCCATTGGCTGAAATTCGGGCCTACGAACACAGCGCGCTCCACGCGTCAACTTCGGAACGAGCGAATGGTCACTCGCCGGCATCACGCTCAAATCTGGTAACGGCAAAGGAGGCTGCCATCGCGACCAGCCTTCCTGCTTACATGTTCAGCAACAAGCGAATTCGTGAGGCGGTCGGCATGCCCTGCGTGCAAATCAACTCATCCCTGCGATTCAATCTGGAGGAGGTCATGAAATGGGCTAGCCGCAGGTCGGCCGAATCTGATGAATAAGGCATTGACCAGTCAATAGGCGCGGGTTGGCAACCTGACCTGCTGCACCACAAAGGCCAACATGCCGTATGAGCATCATTGCCGTCGCCTTCAACAAGCGGCGGCAGGTTGTGCCCCCAAACGGTTGCGTTACACCCCTTCACGTAGTCCGGTCAGAATTCGTTCCGCTTCCGCCCAGGGCAGTCGGCGTTTGCCCACCTTCATCATGCCGAGCGCCGTGAGGGCGTCATCAACACTCAAGACTTGGGTTTCCACCATCGTGCGGAGTAGCCAAACGGTGCCCATCACCGCCACGTCTTCGGCTTGCGCGGCAATTTTTAAATCCTGGTCACCCGTTAACAGCGGACATCCCTCTTGCTTGGCGAGTGCCAATGCCAAGTAATCATTGGGACTGGGTGCCACGCCATACTTGGCAGGTAACGCGGCTGCGAAGTCGACGTATTCGCCAGACACCTCCAAAATCTGGAGCCCTAACGCGTCCAAGCCGGGTGTCCCGGGCTCGATTTCTTCCCAGTAGAGGATGTCTGGCATCGCAAACTGCATGGGAAGCTGGAAGAGTTTCTCCATCAACTCACCAGTTTCCATGTCAATCAGAATATTGGCATCACTGATGAGCAGCAGCATCCACCAACTCCAGCTGACGTTCCTTGTGGAAGCGCATCATGGGGATGCCCAACAGTTCGGCGGCTTTGGATTCAGAAACGAACTGCTCACCCAAGGCTCGATAAACCAACTGTTCGAACAGTCGTGGATGCTCGCGCGAAACCGGTTCGCCGGGCTCATTTTTTCGCCAGCCTCTCGCCGAAAACAGCTTCCAGAGGGACAGGTGAGCGGCCTCCGTTATGACGCCACATTGCTTCGCGCGCTGTAGCCAGCCTGCCATGCTCAGCCCAAACTCGTGTTTCAGCGCATACAGCTCCTGCCACTCAACACCACGTCGATTCTGGCCGAGGTTTTGTAAAACAGTTGCCGTTGGTGCCAAAAATGCGCCTGCGAAGCGATCGCAGGCTTTCTCCTCATCAATTTCAGCGCCTAGCCGCCCTGCGAGCAGTAAGTGGCCAAGTTCATGCGCCAAGGTAAAACGCTGACGATCGCCCGGCCATCGAGACGACACTGCCACGATCGGATAGGTGCGTCCATCGGATGTCCGAGCGGTCGCTGTTAATCCAGAAAAACCTGGGTTGTTTTCATCAACGACGATCACTAGCAGACCAAGTGTCTCCAACGCATCTGTCAGGTCACCGATCGGGTTGAGTCCGAGTTTCCATGCCTCACGTACCTGATCCGCAAAAGCCTCAAGCTCTTCTGGCGCATTGATGTGCTGAGGTAACCCTGCCGGCGATTCAAACTGCAGAATGGGCGATTCAGGGAAGAACCCCAGCAACTCGACGCGCTTCTCAATCAGATCCACGACCTTGATCTTGAGCGCCTCTTGCGCGGTCTTGCCGAATGTCGACAGCCGACGAAACTCCGGCTCCAGCAGCTCCACCTCATGGGTGCGGAAGAAGTACTCAACGCGTATCCCACAAGCCCGCGCCAGCTTGAGAAGCTGCGACGAAGGCGGTGTCATGGTCCCCTTCTCGTACTTCTGGATCGCCGTGTGTGTGACGCCGACCTGCGCTCCCAAGGCGTCCAGGGTGAGCCCTGCGGCCAAGCGAGCTTGCCGAATGCGGTTCCCGATCATGACGCCTCCTTGGTTGGTTTAAAACACTCTTCATTCTATAGAAAATTTAAACCAAAGGGAAGGCTGATCACTGCTCAGGTGGTAGAAGACTGTCCGATTTTGCTCACTTGCTAAGATACAAGCAATGGCGCATAATATCATCAATTTGATTATATAAATGGCACCAAGATGAACAATCAAGCCAATTCTCCCGGTCTTACGGTCGTCTCGTGTGGATGAGGAGTCTTTGACCATGCACCCTCAGCGTGTCGAAAGCTTGAGTCACGCCCAACGCGAGCGTTTGGCCTATATTGACTTCCGTCTCTACTTCATGGGTGAGGTCGGGCGACCTGATTTGGCAAACCGCTTCGGCGTCGCGCCAGCGGCCGCTACTCGGGATCTGGCACTGTACCGGGAGGTTGCGCCGCAGAACATCGAGTTCGACGGCAGCAACAAGATCTACCGGATAGGTAAAGAATTCGCGCCTTTGTTTGATCATGCCCCGCAACGCGTGTTATCCGCGCTTTCGCTCGGATTTGGTGATGGGGTGAATGGTGAGTCACAGCCAATGCTTCCATGCGAATCGCCGGCTGTTTTAAGCAGTCCACGTATGGATGTCCT
The DNA here is from genome assembly GCF_049339825.1 of Undibacterium sp. RuRC25W. Classification (NCBI taxonomy): domain Bacteria; kingdom Pseudomonadati; phylum Pseudomonadota; class Betaproteobacteria; order Burkholderiales; family Oxalobacteraceae; genus Undibacterium; species Undibacterium sp. RuRC25W. Next base: position 10,286 of record NZ_JBMPPD010000012.1, read on the forward strand.
GGCGCCGATTTGCCGCGCCATCCGCGCCAAGCGTCCGGTGGAGATTCGCTATCACTCAGTAAACAGCGGAGAGTCTGCCCGCGTGATCGTGCCATTTGCGCTGGTCGATACCGGCCTTCGCTGGCACGTCAGAGCCTTTGATCGCAAGTCGAGCGAGTTTCGGGACTTTGTTATCACCCGAATCGATTCACCCTTGCTTTTAGACGATGAGCCCAAGGCCAACGAGCGACCTGACGCTGACATCCAGTGGACGAGAATTGTCGAGGTTCAGCTGATTCCGCATCCTGATCAACCCAGACCAGAAATCACAGCAAAGGATTTCAATATGGTTGACGGTGCAATTGAGCTGAAGCTAAGGGCAGCCACGGCGGGATACATGCTTCGTAGATTGAGCGTTGACTGTTCGCCAGACCACAGCCTTCGCGGCCCCGAGTACCGGCTCTGGCTGAAAGATCCGCTGGCGATTTACGGCGTCAAAAACGCAATGTTGGCTCCGGGCTATCGCTCGCCTGACAAACAAGAACATGGGAGAGCCATAATATGACGTACAACCCAAAGCGCGCGCTAGAGTTGCTCCGGATAGGCTCGGGACGCGCCGACGCCGCATTCCGTGAAGGCCAAGAGGATGCGATTCGCCACATCGTCGACGGACGCGGTCGACTGCTGGTTGTTCAGAAGACGGGCTGGGGCAAGAGCTTCGTCTACTTCATCGCCACGAAACTATTGCGCGACGGCGGAAATGGCCCTGCGCTGTTGATTTCGCCACTGCTGGCGCTTATGCGAAATCAGATCGCCGCAGCGGAACGCATGGGCGTTCGTGCCGCAACGATCAACTCCGACAACATCGACGACTGGACCCAAGTCGAGGCCAAACTTGCACGTGGGGAAGTCGACATCCTCTTGATCTCACCCGAGCGACTGGCGAACGAGCGATTCCGCACGCAGGTCCTGGCAGGTATTGCCGCACAAATTTCGATGCTGGTCATCGACGAGGCGCATTGCATTTCCGACTGGGGTCACGACTTCCGCCCACACTATCGCCTGCTGGAACGAATTGTCAAAACACTGCCGCCCAACCTCCGACTCTTGGCCACTACAGCGACCGCGAACAACCGCGTGATGGATGACCTTGCTGCCGTGCTCGGTCCAAAGCTGGACGTCTCACGCGGCGACTTGAACCGAACATCGCTTTCCCTGCAGACCATCCGCCTGCCGAGTCAGGCAGAACGCCTTGCCTGGCTGGCAGAGCAGCTAACCACGCTGCAAGGCCACGGCATCATCTACACCCTGACGGTGCGCGACGCCAACCAAGTCGCCGACTGGCTCAAGACTCAGGGCTTTAATGTCGAGGCATACACGGGTGAAACGGGCGATCGCCGAGAAGCACTCGAGCAGGCGCTTCTCAATAACGAAGTCAAAGCGCTGGTCGCTACAACGGCACTGGGCATGGGATACGACAAGCCCGATCTAGCATTCGTAATCCATTACCAAATGCCAGGCTCCGTCGTCGCGTACTACCAGCAAGTTGGCCGTGCTGGGCGCGCGCTGAACTCCGCCTACGGTGTACTGCTCAGCGGCCAGGAAGAATCGGACATCACCGATTGGTTTATCCGCAGCGCCTTTCCGACCCGACAGGAAGTCGCCGACGTCCTCGGTGCATTAGAGGATGAAGAGAACGGACTGTCAGTACCTGAGCTGCTCAGTCGCGTCAATCTTAGTAAGGGACGCGTCGACAAGACGATTGCACTGCTCTCCCTCGAATCGCCAGCGCCAATTGCCAAACAAGGCACCAAGTGGCAGCTCACGGCAGCAACACTGAGCGAGGGGTTCTGGGCGCGAGCCGAACGACTCACGGCTCTACGGCGTGACGAGCATCAGCAAATGCAGGAATATGTCAGCCTGCCCTTTGGTGATCACATGGGTTTCCTGATCGGCGCGCTCGACGGCGATCCAAGTGTTGTCACGCAGCCTGCACTTCCCCCGCTGCCAACCGGCGTGAATGAGGCGTTGGTTCGGGACGCCATCGCGTTTCTGCGGCGCACCAGCCTCCCCATCGAGCCCCGCAAGAAGTGGCCTGATGGGGGGATGCCCCAGTACAGCGTCAAGGGATTCATTGCAGCAGCCTGCCAAGCGCAGCCCGGGAAAGCCTTGTGCGTATGGGGTGACGCTGGTTGGGGTGGCTTGGTCCGGCAAGGCAAGTATCACGACAGCAAGTTTGCCGACGACCTGGTTGGGGCATGCGTAAAGATGGTTCGCGAATGGGACCCCCAGCCCAAACCAACTTGGGTGACGTGCATTCCATCGCTTCGACACCCGGATCTCGTTCCCAACTTTGCGAAGCGTTTGGCTGCGGCACTGGGTCTGCCGTTTCATATGGTCATTGCGAAAACCGACGATAGGCCCGAACAGAAAACGATGGCAAACAGTACACAGCAGGCGCGCAACATCGACGGCTCGCTCGCACTCAATGGCCAGCCAGTGCCCCATGGGCCAGTGATCTTGGTTGACGACATGGTGGACTCACGCTGGACGCTGACCGTGGCCGCATGGCTGCTGCGCAAGAGCGGAAGTGGTGAGGTCTGGCCGATGGCGCTCTCTCAAACGGGGCACGACGAATGACGCCCACACTGTCCCCCAACACCCAAGCGATCCTGCTGCTGACAGCGCCGCTCATCGCTGGACGAGGCACTTCATCATCGGAGCTCCTGTCGCCCGGTGAATACAAGCGCCTCGCCCGCCACTTGCGGGAGATACAGCGCCAGCCTGCGGACCTCGTGTCGCCCGATGCGGTTGACCTCCTTCGAGCCTGCCAGCCTGTGATTGATGAAGCCCGACTGCAGCGCTTGCTGGGGCGTGGCTTTCTCTTGAGCCAAGTCATCGAACGATGGCAAGCGCGCGCCATCTGGGTGGTCAGCCGCGCTGATGCCGAGTATCCCCGCCGCTTGAAGGCACGCCTGCGAGAAGACGCCCCGGCAGTGATCTACGGCTGCGGCGACATGGGCTTGCTGGAGTCGGGCGGCCTCGCCGTTGTCGGATCTCGCCACGTGGACGATTCGTTAATCGACTACACAATGGCCGTGGGTCGGCTGGCGGCTCGGGCTGGACGGACACTCGTATCGGGTGGTGCAAAAGGCATCGACCAAGCAGCCATGCGCGGTGCGCTTGAAGCTGGCGGCAAAGTCAGCGGCGTCCTCGCGGACAGTCTGGAAAAGACAACCATGAACCGCGAGCACCGCAACTTGCTGCTCGATGGCCAACTGGTGCTGATTTCGCCCTACGACCCGAGCGCCGGGTTCAACGTTGGCAACGCCATGCAGCGCAACAAGTTGATCTATGCGCTGGCGGATGCATCCCTGGTCGTCAGCTCCGATCTCAACAAAGGCGGCACCTGGGCCGGTGCCATCGAGCAACTGGACAAGCTCAAGTTCGTGCCCGTCTACGTTCGATCGACCGGCGAGTCGTCTTCCGGTATCGACGCCCTGCAAGGTAAGGGGGCTATCCCCTGGCCGAATCCACAAGACGCTGACGCGTTTGAAGGTGTATTCGATGTCGCGGCACCAACTCCGGTGGTGTCTCCGCAGACTGGCCTCGCGCTGTTTCCCGGCAACGGACCGTCCAACATGGCATCCACACCACCAGCAGCTCCGGAGGTACTACCAGCGATCGAAGCGCCAACCGAACCATTACAGCCACTAGTTTCTGCACCAAATGCCGAACCAGTCGAGCCGGCGCCAGATGGGGCGCCATCAGTTACACAGGCACCTGTGGACAAGGCCGAAGCAGCGAGCCCGATTATGACAAGTGTCGCAACACCTGCGGATACGCTGTTTGCCGCTGTCCGAGGAGTAATTCAGGTGCTGCTGAAAACTCCCATGAAGGATGTAGAAGTTGCAACGGCTCTCGAGGTGTCTAGCGCCCAAGCCAGGGCGTGGTTGCAGCGTCTTGTCGACGAGGGTGTGATTGAGAAACAAAAAAAACCTACTGGCTATGTCGTCAAACAGTCGAGCCTGTTTGAGTAACTCAGGTACTCCACCCCACAACCGAAGCACAAATTTTTAGAAATTAGACGAGATCCATCCGATGAACATCCTCCAATACGAATCAAAAATCTGGGCCACTGCCGACTTACTGCGCGGCTGTGGCATCAAAGAATCCGAATGGCCATCCTTCATGATGCCGTTCTTTGCGCTGGCCATGATTGAAAGCCGCTTGGTACGGATGTTCGACGACCTCAAGGCAGAGATTGGGGAGGATGCTTTTGCCAAGATTCATAAAGACGACCTGTACGACCTGATCAAAGACAAAGGTCAGGGCTACAACATTTTCATTTTTGAAAAAACACAAGCGTTGACGGATATATGCAAGAACGACAAGTCATTTGAGATCGACTTCGATGCCTACCTAAAGGGCTTTGATGGCGAAACGAAAGATCTGCTTGGAGTAGATGCCTCCGAAGGGGAAAAATTCCTCGACATCAAAGGTGTAATCAGCAAGCTCAAAGCAAAGAAGGTGCTGTTTAGTTACACCAAGCTCTGGGCAGAGATTGATCTCAAGCCCTTCAACAACTCAGAAATCACCACGCTGGAAGAACACATCAAGCGCAAGTGGGCGGACATTTCTGCCGAAACCGCCGGAGAGCAATACACCCCGGACGACGTGATCGCTCTGATTGCCGAAATCATCGCTTCAAAAATCGAAGAGTCCGACACGCTCCTCAAAATCTATGACTGCACCTGCGGCGGCGGCAATATGTTGTTTGGGGTGGAAGACCGCATCAACCAGAAATTCAAGCGCCTTACCCAAACCTACGGCCAAGACTGGAACGATGCGCTTTATGCGCTAGCCAAGATTGAAAGTCGCTTCCGTCCTGATTCCAAGATTGAGCACGGCAATACGCTGGTAGAAGACAAGTTCGACAATGAAGAATTTGACGTCGTTATCGCCAATCCGCCCTATGGCGTGAGCTGGAAGGGATATGAGAAAGACATTACCAACGATAAGACAGAGCGTTTTAAATACTTGCCATCCATTTCAGATGGTCAACTGCTGTTCATGCAGCACCTCATATCTAAGCTCGACAGCGTCGGCATGGGCGTCGTGGTACATAACGGATCGACCCTGTTCAGTGGTGATGCCGGCTCCGCTGAGAGCAATATCCGCAAATGGATGTTGGACAGCGATATCGTCGAAGCAGTGATCCAGCTACCGACCGACGAATTCTTTAATACCGGAATTTTCACCTATTTGTGGGTACTCAATAAAAACAAACAGGCACATCACAAAAACAAGGTGATGCTGATTAACGCCAGCGAAAAATTTAAACCATTGCAGAAGAGCAAGGGATCTAAGAAAAATGAAGTGGATGAACTCAGCCGCCAGGAAATCGTGACCACTCTCTCGGCCTACCGAGACAACGATTACGCTCGCGTGTTTGACAAGGAGTGTTTCTACTTCAATAAACAAGCCATCATGCTCACCAATGTCGATGAGCAAGGCAAAACCTTTGAAGCGCACTTGCCGATGAAGGAAGATAAGTTCGGTGAAATGAAACGCGTCAGTTCAATCGAATTGACGCCCACCAAGATCACGCAGGGTGAACTTGAGCTGACTAAATTCTGTATCACGAAGTACGACGTGACTCAATACGCCTCGTTGGACAATTATTGCTTCGACGCCATCAAGCCCAAAGTTGCCCAGCTCGATTACAAAGAGCAGCCGTTGGTCATCACCACTGTCGATGCCGAATATTATTACGACGCAGATAAAGAAACCCTGATCAAAGAATCCAACGGCAAGAAAGAAGAGCTCGGCTGCGGCAAGATCATCGTTTCGGCCAACTACAAAAAGGCCACCAAAAAATTGTCCGAGCGCATTGAGATTTGCGTCGAACTGACTGCGGACTATCAAAAAGACTACGAGATTGTCGCCTTCCATAAAGATGCAGCAGCAAACCAAGCCGCTATCGAAGCCTTTATGGCGCGCTACATCAGTAAGCCGTTCGAGTATCTGGAGAACGTCGTCGGTGTTGAGCTGAACTTCAACAAGATTTTTTATCAACCGGAAAAGCTGCGTGACGTGAGCGCAATTTTAGGTGAGCTCGCGAATATTGATGGTGAGTTGAAACTTCTTGAGCAGGAGATATTGCTGTGAATCTCCGCTCTCACCCGTATGAGTCATATAGGCCTAGCAATAGTGAATGGGTCGATCAAACCCCTGCCGAATGGGAGGAGACAAGAGTCAAAGACCTTTTCAGACTCGTCACAGACAAGGCTCCTGTCGACAACGACCACGAACTATTGTCGCTTTACGCAAGCATAGGCGTCAGGCCACGTAAAGATTTGGAAGCGAGAGGTAACAAAGCCAGTTCAACCGATGGTTACTGGCTGGTAAAAAAGGGCGATATTGTCGTCAACAAACTCTTGGCCTGGATGGGTTCTGTTGGCTTGTCTGAATACGATGGCGTTACCAGCCCTGCTTACGATGTTTTGCGAAAAACATCGAAGCTCGTTGATGTGCGATATTTTTCCTATTTGTTTAGGACAGAGATCGCCAAGCAAATATTCAAGAGAAATTCGCGCGGCATCATGGATATGCGGCTGAGGTTATATTTTGACAAGCTCGGTGCAATCTCTGTTCCCGTCCCGCCGTTTTCGACGCAACAGGCCATTGCCACTTACATTGACACCAAAACGAGACAGATTGATAGGCAAATAGATTTGCTCGGCCAGAAGGCGACGCAGTACGGCAAGCTCAAACAATCGCTGATCAACGAAGCAGTCACTCGAGGGTTGGACAAGTCCGCTCCGATGAAGGACAGTGGGGTGACATGGATCGGCCAAATGCCAGAGCATTGGGAGCTAAAGCGTATTAAGGAAGTTTGCGATATCAATAAAAACACGCTCACTGAAAAAACACCTGCCTCGTATGAATTTGATTATGTTGATATTGGTAGCGTCACATATGGAGTGAGAGAGTACACAAAAGAGCGAATGACCTTTGATGCTGCGCCATCTAGAGCTAAACGTATTGTCCAAAAAGGAGATACGATAATTTCAACAGTGCGGACGTATTTGAAAGCAATAGCGACTATCGATACGGAGGTGGTTGATCTAATTGTTTCCACTGGTTTTGCAGTTATCTCGCCGCGAAAGAAAATTGCAGATAGATATTGCTCCTATTTGCTAACGTCCAATTGCATCGTTGATGAAATTTGTGCCCTGTCGAATGGAGTCAGCTATCCAGCGACTAACGCGACGGTAATTGGCGATTTATTTTTTCTTATTCCGCCATTGGCTGAGCAAGTCTCCATCGGTGCTTATCTGGACGATAAAACTGCGCAGATAGATCGCACCGTCACTGCCATCGGCAGCCATATCGACAAGCTCAAAGATCTGCGCAAAGCGCTGATTAACGATGTTGTCACTGGCAAAATAAAAGTTGTGAGCGAAGGACAAGCCGTATGAACGAACTTCATCTGCAAGACAAGTTCCTGATCCCGTTCTTTCGGGAGGGCTTGGGCTACAAGGAAGTCAAAGCGAACACTGTCACCCAAGCGCTCATTATTGAAGAAGACTTGCAGGCGTTTATTGCGGAGAGCTCGCTCAACCAAAAGCCCTACGAGATTTTGCTCAAGAAATATAAGGGCGACAAAAAGGCTTTACTTCAAGAGCTAATGACATTGATTGCAGAGCGCATCGCCAGCAGTCGGAATATGGCCTTGTTCATCAACGCCAACAAATCGATTACCTTGCAAGGCATCAAGCTCCATCTGTTTTACACCAGTGACAGCGTGATTCACGGTAATGCCCTGTTTGAGGAAAACATCTTCTCTGTAGTGCAAGAGCTTCCGTACAAGTTCAACTATCAAGGCTCGCAAATTTACGCGTTCCGTCCCGATATCGTGACGTTTGTGAACGGCATTTATCTCGGCTACAGCGAATTGAAAAGCAATTACACCAGCCAGAACGCCAGCAAGAACGGGCGAGGAAAAGTGCTGAAAGATTACTTTGAAGCGGTGAAGGTGTATCACCAGCACATCGACAGCAATGACATGCTGAGTGACAAAGAAAAGCAGAGTTACCGCAAGGACTTTCTCAAAATCTTCGAGAGCGCCATTCACGTCACGACCACCGACATTGGCGAAACCTATGTCATCCGCACCATTGCCGATTACTTTGACGAGATATTGGCCACCTGCCGCGAAGGCAAATTCGACCGTGAAGAAATAGAAAAAAAGGCCCATGGCGTATTCAAGCTCTACCCCTTACTCAAGCCCGATGCCGAAAAGAAAAACAAGCTCAAAGAGCTGTTTGCCGCTTTGTACGGCAAGCTAATGGTCGAGAAGGAAATCCTGTATTACAACTTCATCGAGCGTGACGTCTATGTCAACAAAGGGGTGAAGGAGGTGAAAGACCAAACAGGAAATTTGATTTCACCGCGCCCGAAACAGAAGTTTGGCACCGACAAGATCATGGCAAAAATTGATGAATTCTTGGCTCACGAGCAAGAACCTGACTATTTTGAGAAATTGCTGGAAAGGCAGTTGGTGGGCGTTTCCGAGGCCAAGAAAAAAGAACTGCTGGAAAAGCGTAAAAGCTACTCCAACAACAAAAACGTGTATTCGCTGTTGATGCAGTACGCCGCCGGGTTTGGCAAGTCCAACATCATCGGCTGGTCAGCACTGCAGTTGAAGGACTTGCGCCGCCCCGATAGCCACGGAAAAGCGCAGTATGTCTATGACAAAATGATGATTGTGGTGGACCGCCTGCAACTGCGCAGCCAGATTGATTCGCTCATGTTGAACATGAACATCGATAAGCGCATGGTGATCGAGGCGACCAACAAGAAGAGCTTTCAAGAGGCTCTGGCGTCTGACACGCGATTGGTGATTGTCAATTTGCAGAAGTTTGGCGCGGTACGCGAAATGCTCGACGCGGATGTGCTGAAAAAGCTGGCGGGCATGCGCATTGTTTTCTTGATTGACGAGATCCATCGATCCAACAGTGGCGACCAGCATGAAGAAATGGTGAGCATTTTTGACGAGCTGCAAAGCCCGTTTGATGGCGACGCCTACACCGGACAGGCCACCAAGAAGAACTTGATCATCGGCTTTACCGCCACGCCAGACGACCATACCCTGGCGCGCTTTGGCGAGTTCAGTGGCTATGCCGAAAGCGAGAAACTTTGGCGGCCATTTGACAGCTACACCATGAAAGAAGCGATTGAGGATGGCTTCATCCTTAATCCGTTGAAAAACATTGTGCCCGTCGCGTCCAAGATGTTGTTTGATTTGCCTGCGAATCCGCTCGAAGGTTTTACCGAGAAGGAATACAAGGACGCGCAGAAAAAGCAGATCTATGAAAACCGTGATCGTATCGATGCTATCGCCAAGTACGTAGCCGACCTGTTAGTCAAGGACGTTTACCGTCAAATACGCGGCACCGGCAAGGCGATGCTGGCCGTGCATTCAATCAAGGCGGCGATTGCCTATCAAGGCGCGGTGACGAAACACTTCAACGCCTTGGTGAAAGAGCCAAAATACGAAAAGTACGCAGATACGCCGATCCATGTGGTGTATTCCAGTAACCAGGATGAGCAAAGCGCTACCGGACTCAATGGTGGCTTGACGGAAGAGAAGGTGTTGGAGAGTTTTGCGCTCTGCAAAAATGGTTTGATGATTGTTGTCGCCAAGCTGCAAACGGGCTTCGACGAGAAAAAATTGCACACCTTATTCCTTGACAAAGAAATCAAGGGAATCAGCGCCATTCAAACCATTTCACGCGTGAATCGCACGGCGAAATACAAGAACGACTGCAAGATTGTTGATTTCTCCTACAACAACGTGAACGTTCAAAACATCAAGGATGCCTTCGAGCACTTTTCTGACGTGGTGGTGAGTGACTTCGATCCGTTTGGCGACAAAAAGGTGCTGGATGTATTGCTGACCGAACTGAAGAAGTCAGATACATACGACAAGTTTTTTACGGTGTTCATGGGTATCTACAAGGACGCCGCCAAGCGCGACGAACCAGAGAGCTATTTGGACTTTGAAAGCAGCCTGAAGAAATACATCGACGCCAACCCGCAGCGTACCGCCGATACCAAAGCCAAGGCTTCGCAGTATTTCACCATTCTCAATCGTATTGAATACGTGATTGAGTTGGATGCCAAGTACAGCGAACCAAGCTTTTTATTCTTCTGGCGAAAGTTCAATACGCTCTACAACATGCTGCATCGAAGCGAGGACATCAAAGACCCGATTGAGGTGTATTTTGACAACCAGATTGGTATGGTTGAAGTGGTCGCTGCCGAATCGAAAAAGAAGAAGAAAAAGCCAACAGAAGTTGCTGAGGGAGTGCCACCCGGTCCCGGTGGGCAGTTTGATATTTTGGCCATCATTGCCGCCCGTAACGAACAGGAAGCAAAGACGGGGACATTGATCAAAGATTTTGAAGCCAAGATCGTTGATTTCTTCCACTACGTGCGCGAATCAAGCGAAGGTGAACGACTGATCGTCAAGATCAATTCGCACGTTTCCGAGAATGAAATCTACGACGACTTTGCGAAGATCTATCGTCGATACAAAGCGCTGCATCGGCAGACTGTTGGGGATTATTTCTTCAAAGAAACCGAGGATTTAGTTGATAAGTTATGTGATGACTTTGAGATCACCGTGCGGGATGCGCAGTGAGCAACGGGCGCAGCTTGTGGAAATAATGGGCGTAGGAGCTTGATGTGGCGACAACAATAAATCAGAGCTTTCAGCAGCTGAAGGCGAATCTTGAAATCACCGGGCTGCAACAGCAAACGGTTTCTACCCGCCAACAGAACGTCCGAGATGCCGTTACTACAGATCTCACCGTGCTGGATACATTCTTGACGGGGTCGTACCGACGCAGCACGATGATCGCTCCGCTCAAGGACACGGATATCGATGTGTTCGTCGTACTTGATGCGTCCTATTTCAAGCAGGATGGCCAAGCATCGCTACTCGACAAGGTGAAGACGACACTCAAGAAGACGTATCCGACCACGCCGAAGATCAGCCGAAACGGACAGGCAATTACCATCACTTTTACCGACTTTACCGTTGACGTGGTTCCGGCCTTCAATCGACAAGGTGGCGGCTATCTTATTGCAGATTCGGTCAATGGGCGTTGGATTAGCACCAATCCGAAAAAGCACGTCGAAATATGGTCAGCCGCGAACGCCATACACCAAGGCAACTTGGTTCCACTGATCAAGATGATCAAAGGGTGGAACAGACAGAACAGTGCCTTGTTCCGATCATTTCATCTGGAAGCGATGATCTTAGCCATATTGACCAACGTGACAATATCAGACTATCCGTCTGGTGTTCGGTTTGTTTTTGACAAGGCGCGGCAGGCTGTCAAAACGGCCACCCTTGATCCATCAGGTTACGGCGGAAATCTTGCTGACTATTTGAACACCCAGCAAAAAATCGCCGGCGTGGTCAGTCGGCTGGAAACAGCATACTGCCGTGCAGTTGAAGCTGAAAGTCTGGACAAGCAAGGCAAGATAACACTGGCGGTTGACAGATGGCGTTTGATTTTCGGAGATTACTTCCCTGCATATGGCTAACCAACCTATAAAGATCGATCCGATCCGAAAACGCTACTACCGACCGCTCGAGGTGGCCGAGTCATACTCGAATTGGCTCTTCTATCTCGTGGCTGCGCTATCCATTTCGGCATTGGTAGTCGAGAGAGCAATATACCCAAGGCTTTATGACCTCGTGCAGGGCGCATTTGTAGTCGGCGTATTGGCGCTGTTCTTCATTGGGCTTGGCATCCGGCTTTACTGGACACCGCGCGCCGAGGATAAACGTCGACAGGATTTGCTCTCGAACTCTTTTGTCGTGCCCCTCACTCATGAGCAGACATCCGGCTACTACAACAACGACCAGACCAACCCTTTTAGGCGGCTCTGCGCATCGTTACTCGAAAACAGTTTCTTCAGCAAGAATGTGTCCTTGCGGATGGCTCACGGCGAGCGTATCAGAATGACTGTGTACACACTGATTTGGATTGTCGCGCTATTGAACCGCGCCACAGATCTTGCTCTCGCTGCCGCGATGGCTCAGGTCGTTTTTAGCGAGCAAATCATTTCGAAGTGGATTCGTTTGGAATGTCTGCGGATGCGGTTTGAGCGAATTTATGATGGGCTGTATCGGCTTGTTCAAACGACGACAAATTTCGATAAAGAGGAGTTTCGTGTCTGCGTACTGGAAGCGTTTGGGGAATACGAGACTGGCAAGGGATATGGTGGCATTACTTTGTCAGCGAAGGTTTTCGAACAACTGAACCCCACGCTGTCGGACGAATGGCCGAAGATCAAGCACGCACTGAATCTCTAGACTCTGTGTAGATAGATGTCAGACGCTACCCTACGTCGCGCTATAAGCCCTGGTAATTGCCGTCCGGAAGCCTATACCCATTTTGGAAATTCCCGTGCCGCCGCCTCATGTTCACCACGATTGCCTTGTCGCCGATCAGCGACGTCAGTGTGGCGATCGCCATCAGCGTGGCCAGCCCACATCTTCAACCCGCATGTCTACGCCGCCCCGTTCACCCGCTCCGCGACATGCAGCCCACCCAAACCCAGCATGCCAAGCGTGAGCGTCGCCAGTGGGCCGATGTCGAGCGAAGGCAAATTGATCGGATGCCCGACTGCTGCGGCCACCGCGTTCGTTAGCGGCCCACCCACAAAATTCCACGCGTACCCCGCGACGCACACCCAGCCAAGGCCCCCACGCCAGTGCTGCAGCGGGTCAGTGCTTTGCGCTTCGGCCTTGTCGATATCGGTCTGCGTTTGCAGTAGCGCAAGCGATGCTGCGAGTTTGGCTTTGTCCTCCTCCGTTTTGTCGGGGAAGAACATGCCGATGATGCCTTTGGCAGCTTCCGCCGCCGTACCGATACCAGTCATGTCCATGGTGGTTTCCTTCAGGATTGGCGGGCGGTTGGCTCACAGCCCTGCGCCCAGTGATAGTCAACGTTGTGTTCGCCAGTACCGACGAATTCGATCAGTTGCGCCAGCGTCACGCGGCTGTTGAGGATGGCCATTTGCGCGCTCCCGTCGTCATTCGCCAACGATCCGTAGCGACTGCCGACCAGCGTGCATCCATGCACCTGGGTTTCCATCCCCTGTGACACATCCCCCGCGAAATTTCCGCAGTGGATCAGGCAGTCCTGACGGCCATGCTTGTCCTCCAGGCGCAGCACGTCGCAATCGAGATGGTCCGAATGCCAGATCGCCGCGCTGTAACTGTCGTTGATGATGCAGGAGATGCCAGGCGTGTTGTCCTGCCATGGCAATTCCAGCGTTTCGCAGGTAAAAGTGTCGCCTGCTGGATTCACGACCGTCAGATTGCCCGGCGTGCCGCTGGGCGTAGATTGTTTTCGGGTGATGGTGATGTTCATTTCAGACCTCCGGTTTTGGTGTAGGTGTAACCAGCCAGCATCAGAATGCCGGCGATCAAGATGCGTTTGAGCCAGGACACCACGCCCCGACCGATCACGCGCTCGAATTGCGCCTGTATTGCGTCCGACAGGGCCTGGCTGAGCACAGGAGCGGATTTCTCAAAGGCCGCACAAAGGGACTCCGTCAATGCTTGACGATCGCTTTCTGATAACAAGCCGTCCCTGGTTTCGATCGGACGGCCGCATTCACAGACATGGGGCCTGTTGGTTTCCATGCTTGACTCCTCGAATTAAGAAATGGGATGCCGCCGGATCTGGCGGCAGGAATTACGCGGGCACGCGACCTTCGCGCAACCACTTGACCGCGATCCACTTGTCACCCTCGATCACGGCGTTGCCGCTGTGCAGAGTGAGTGGATCGAGTTGGCCGTCTGCATCGCAGTAGGAGAAGAAACAGGCGTTCCCCTGGACAGCGGCCACCTTGATGCCGGCGTGCGGAAACTCGGTTTCACCGCCCATCGGCACCGTGTTCAGATAGAGCAGGAAGGTGGCGATGCGCTGACCGCCCTTCTCCGGTCGGACGATGTCGGCAGAAGACGCGCTTTCCGGCGGGAAGTAATCCCAGTGCGGGACATAGCGCTGGCCAGGCTCATAACGCAATACCTGCAAGCCTTCGCCGTTCTCCTGCGGGATGCCGGTCAGTTCGGCAATGCATTGCTCCAGGTCAGCCACCAACGGCAACTCCGCTCGCTGAAAGTGGCACCCGGAACTGGTGCGGGAATCATCCACGCGCACGCCCTCGCGGTGGTGGACGACGGAGGACCGTTGAATGCGTGGCCGTGCAAGTTCGATCAGTGCCTGGCAGGCGTTGCCATCGAGAACCCCGCTTAGTGCGACCACGTTCGGTTTCTTGATCGACGCCAGCACCTGATAGCGCCGATCACCAGCCAACATCTGCGCCTGCGGATAGTTCAGACGGATGGTGGCCGGATCATTCATGGCGCACCGTCGTGAGGTACGTGCGGTTGAGCATCGGGTGATCCTGATCGGTCGGCCCCCAGTCACCGTCGGGGTGGAAAGCAATCACATCGAGGCGCTGATCCTCGGTGCGAAAGCGATGCAGTTCCCGTTCCTCGATACAAAACAGCGTGCCGGCAGTCAGCGGAATTTCCTGATCAGTCAGGCAAGCAAATCCGGCGCCGCGCGCGACCACGCCCAGCCGGATCGACGGGTGAATGTGAAACGACTGGCGCACATCCGCCGGAAATGACAGATGGCTCAGGCTGGGATCACCGCGACGCGGCGGGTAGACCAGGAGCGAATCGGAACAGTTGTCGATGTAGCACAGCCGCCCCGAGGCCTCGATCGGTCCGCCGACCAGTCCCTGTCCCCGAAAACCATGGCGGATCACGGCAAAGACCTGTGCGCCTGCATCATCGTCAAGCGTCAGCGTTGCCGGCTCGTCATCGGTCGCATGACAGAAATACTGGCCTGGGCCGACCGAGCGCAGGCGTTTGGACGTGGCAGTCCCATGCGGCCCGGCAATGATGTGCGCAGCCTGTTCCGTATCGGCCGACACCACAAACCCATACAGCGTCGAAAACGGCGGTATGGTGATGTGTGCCGTTTCGTCTCTCGACAAGAGCCAGGCCTGCGATGGATACATCCCATGACGGGCATCGATATACATGCCAGTTTTCATGGTCAGGCTCCCGAAGTGGTTGTCGCGACGACGATGCCGTTGGCCTTGTTGTAGGTCGACGCGGCACTGGCGAGCTTGGCCAGGTCACTGCTGTTGGTAGTCCGGAATTCGTTGTAGGCAGACTGACTCTCCCAAACAGTGGTCGTCGTTTTGGTGAGCCCATCGGGCGACATTGCGACCGATCGCGATTGCACCGCAGGGTTGGTGCGCAAAGCGTGGTCGATGTTGGCGATCGACGCGGCGACGTCCGGATCAATGTCAGCACTGTCTTTGAAAACGGCCTGGCTGTTCGATGTGCGGGTCGAGGTTTTGGTTACGGTGAACGACATGGGATCTTCCTCTCATGGAATGGTTGGTTAAAAACAGGGATGCGGCACAGGCCGCAAGTCAAAAACAGGAATCGGTGGGTGCTCAGGGGGAACTGCGCACAAATGCTTGCAGCCCGGCCTGGTCGACCGGCAAACCATCAGTCGTGATGGCTGCCACCGGCGGATACTTGAAGACCCGGCATAGCGAGCCGATCTTCAGCTTGGTGAGATACCCTGCGTCGCCGGTGAAATCGACGATATAGAGCTTTGCCGGCATCTTGTAGGTGTCGATTCGATCCCCCATTTTTTCGGCGGGATGCGTCATGCTCCAGTACTGGAAGGCCTCGCTGTCGAAGAAGTGCTGGACCCGGCCGATCAGCGCCCTGTAGTCGGCGCGTTGCTCATAGAGCAGATGACGAAACTTCACGTGCTGCCACTTCTGCGAGAAATTCCACCACCACAGAAAATCCTGGGTGCTCGCCAATGGGTACGGTGCTTGCGTCGCAATCGGCGCGTAGTGGCGATAGATGGTCTCGCCCATCTGCGCATCGCCCGAGAGGCTGGCGAACAAATTCGGCAAGACCTCAGCGTATGGGCGCGAAAGACTGTCGAATCCCAATCGCCGGGTGCATTCGAGCATCAGGTCGGAGCCAAACAGCTGGTCACCCAATTCGCCGGTAAGCACCACCTCGTCAAACAAGCCAGCCTTGCCGACAGTGCGCTGCACCGTCAGCTTGCCGGCAATCTGCGTGTGATAGAAGGCTGGGTTCTCCATGATGCTGTGACTGGAGAGAAACACGCTCAGCCGGTCATGCTCATGGACGGGAAGCGCCTTGAGCAAAGCGACCAGCGTCACGGTCGAATCGATGCCGCCCGACCACATGATGTGCAAGTGAGAATTTGCAGCGAGCAATTCCTGCGCGCGGGCATCACAGCAGTCAGCGAAGGAAACATCTTGTCTGCCAGCCAGGCTCGCCGGATTTGGCATGGGACAGCAGGCAGCAAAGCGCAGCAAATCAGGTTTGATGGCCAGCCGCGAAGTGGTGACAACGCCTCCCAGGACCTGGCGCAGTCCACTGGCCAGTGAATGACCCGCGACCAGATTGCGTGCCACGAGCAATTGAGTCGGCAGTTCAGTCATGGCAGCCATACCTCACGAACAGTGAATCAAGATCGTGGTGATCGCGCGTGGCGCTCACCTGCGCGAGTGCCTGGAGTCGCCGCACCTCGGACTGCACCAGCGCATCCTGCCGGTCAGCGAACTCGATGCGCACGCGATCTGCTGCTGCGGCAAGTGTCGTGTTCGAGGCCTGCGCCAGTGCGTTCAGCAGCGGAAGTGCTTCTGAAACATTGCTCGTTTCCAGGCGCTGACATTCGACATAGGCCAGGTCGAGCAAGCGATCCTGAAGCGGCAATGTGCCCGGAGCATGGGTCGCACGCTGAGCACGCAAGGCCGCATGCACGCGGTCCATCAATAGAAGTCGCCGGTAGTGGAAGCGGTAGTCCTCCGCATCCGGCGCCGCTGCTTCCACCACCCCGTCACGCAATCGATACCGATAGGGCTTGCGGTAGTTGAAATCGTCTGGCACTTCGCCCCAGTAATGGAACGGCTCGTAGCGCTCGTCGAGCTCGCGAGCAAGATGCTGCCGGTCGAGATCGACGTAGTTGATGACATAAACGATGACGCCGGTCGGCATGAAAGCCAGCCCGGCCATTTGTACATACATGAATGACTCCTTTGATCAACCACCGGTTGGCGGGGGCGGGGGTGGAGGTGGAGGCGGCGGTGGAGGAACCGGCGGAGGTGGTGGTGGCGGAGGTGGCGGAGGTGGCGGTACCGGCACAGGTGGCGGCGGCGGAGGAACCGGCACGGGTGGTGGCGGCGGCGGCGGTGGCACCGGTGTTGGGGTCGGAGCCGGCGTCGGTGCCGGCGTCGGTGCCGGTGCTGGTGGTTGGTAGGCCGCCAGCGCAGACGCAATCGCCACGTTGACCATGTTTTGAATGGTCGGCATTTCTGCCTGAATCGCAGCGCGAATCAATGCCTCTACGGCCAGCGTGAGCTGGTTAAGGCTGTTGCGATCCGGCACGAGGCCGCCCGCGACAATGGCGTTGCGAATCTCTTCGCTGATCTGAAAGAACCAGTAATCCCCGGGTGTGGTGGCCGGTGTATTGGTCGCCGGGTTGCCATCGGTCGGGTAACCAATGGACGGATTGCTTGGCACGGCAGGTGGCGTTTGGGCAGCGTTGGCTTCCCATACTCGGTTGTCCATGAAATCTCCTACAGTTCGTTCACGTATAGCTAAACAGCAAGGTGGTGTGCGCGGGCTTGATGCGTCGCATGACGCACTCAAGCAATGTGTTGCCCCAGGCAGCCAGCGGATCGGATACGCGACCGTTGACGGTGAGCGTGGTTTTCGTGTCCCCTACGGGCGTGGTGATCGTCCATACGTAAATCCAGCCGCTATTGGCCAGTGGGTTGTTCACCGGCGAGATGACGGTGTCGACTTCTTTCCAACCCTCAGTGATCGCGATGGCAAAACCCATCGCCCGCGCCACGGCGATGAAATAGGCACGTGACTGACCGCCAACCTGCACGAGTTTGGAAACCAGCGCGGCTTGCAGTTGCGGCTGCATCTGTTGGCCGCCAAGCGCAATCACACACGGATCTGGTAATCCCGCGACGCGCTCCCAGTCGGCGAACAGTTCAGATGTCGTGCGCGGATCGGCCTCCTCGATGAGTTGCCACGCGCGCGTATCCAGCCGCGCCAGTTCCTGCGCAAGCCCGGTAAACAAACGGGTAATGCCCGCATCAGGGTCATCCGTCCATGCAGGCCCGTAGGGCAGCAACTGTTGCAACAACGTCTGATAGTCGGTCGCCGCCAGCGGCTTGCTGACCTGGTTTGTCACTGCTGAACTTACAGCCACGTCACGCTCCCCATGACCGGGATCTGGCCGGCGGACATGACGATGTTGGCAGCAGGCGTTATCAGGACGTAGTCCCACTCGCCAGCCGCCGCCGAGATCGCTGAGCGCATATGCGAGAGCAGGATCGTGCCCCCGGGCTGCCCCTCGCGTGCCAGCAGGTCAGCCAGTTCAGCCGTGACCGCTCTTTGTTCGGCCAGGGTATCGGGGCTCAATCCCTCAACTGTGAAATTGACTGGCACTGCGACAGGCGCGTAGACGGTCACATGGGCTGTCACCGGGCGCAGGCCATCGATGAAATTTTCTATTTCCGCAATCTGTGCTGCGGTCGGCAGGATTGCGGCGCCGGTGCCGTTGCCGTCGCACACAAAGGCAACGCCGACGGTGCCCTGACCGAACTGTTCCGGCACACACCATGCCCTGGTGGCTCCGCCGCCCGGGGCTGCCAAGGTCCATTGCACGTAGTCGTTGGCATCTCCACCTTGGGGAGGTTGTTGAATGCGATTGAGCAAGCGCGCACGCAGGCTGTCGTCTGATTCGAGATCGCTGCCACCCGAGAGAGGGCCGAGCGTGGCAGTTGTCTGCACGCCGAGAATGGGCGTGACCAGATTGACGGTTTGGTTGACGTAGCCATTGCCGGCTGCGGCAGGATTGACGGCGGCAACGGACGCTGTGGCGAGATTTCCAGCGACCGTGATGTCTGCCGTGGTTTGAAACTGCGTGCCATCGAGCGTCTGCACCAGAGTGCCTGCCGGGATGTCGGCAGCGCCTAGCGTCACCGTGAAAGCAATGCTGCCCGTGGCAGGCGTGGCGACCAGTCGCTGCACACCCCAGACTGATGCCCAGCGCTCCAGAAACTCGGCCTCGGCGGTGTCAATGATGATCTGGCGACTGATCCATTCGATGAAGCCGTACAGACCGTGTGCGACACCGGCGAGCACACGTGCATAAACCTGAGCGTCTGCGCGGCGCAGCACGTTGTCCAATTGCAGCCGCTGAAAAACATCATTCGTGGTGCGGTTGATCAGATCCGCGAGGGACGGTCGATTAAACATATTCAGACCACATTCAAGAAACTCCAGAGGTTCTGGAACCGGATGACGGCCAAGGCGCTGCCATCCGCGTTGTAAAAAGTGCAGCCAAGCGCCAGGGTCGACAAGCCTTGGCGCTCAGCAGAGACATCAACCCGTGCTGCCACGCCATCGTCGAGCAGCCACTGCAAGGCTTCCCTGGCATAGTCCTTGGCCTTTTGAACCGTGGTGTCGGTGAGCTTGGCGCGTGACAGCAGCCAAAGCCGGGAGCCGATGCGGTCGTTCGCTGCCGGCGGGTACGAGTCACCCCACCAACCCATCCGGGAACCCGAGCCATTGGGCAAGGCATCGTCCGCATTGGCGCGTCGCCAAGTGAAGAGACTGACAATGACAGCCCGCACCAAGGGATCGGCCTTGTCGTTGTCGATGTCCTGCAAAAGGCCGAGCGGGATCATCCGACCGTCAACGGTGACGGTCAGCGGCATGGTGTCGCGCATGGTTATTCCTGCTGGTTTGGCGGACTGGTGGTGAACCCATCACCGTGGCTGTCGGTGCCGCTGTGGGTATGGCCGTTGTAGGTCGCACGCATACCTGCCATGGTCTTGGCTCCACCCTGATCGGCAACATCGCTGGCGGCCGTGATGGTCTGGTCGCAGGTCAGGTTCTGTGTCACTTCCAGAGTGCCGACTATTTTTGAGTTGGCATTGATGGTCAGGCCTGCGGCGAAAGTCATTTCACCGCTGCCATCCCCATTCATTTGCACTGTCGAACCCGCCTTGTCGGTCAGCCTGATTCCGCCACGCATGAGATAGACCGATTGGCCCTGGTCGTCATGCAAGATTACTTCACCGGTCGTCAAGCCTTTCACGCGATAGCGTCGATCGGCAACGCACACGACGACACCATGCGAGCGGTCGCCATCAAGGAACAGCGCCAGGCACTCCGCGCCGGGATTGGGTTGGCTGGTAAAGCCATAAGGCTCGAAGTGCTCGACCTTGTCCTTGGACTCACCGGCCAACAGGCGCAGCTGCAGCGATTGCATCTTGGTCGCGGCATCGACCAGCGTGACAGTGCCGCGCGCGATCATGTTGGACAGGCGCCGTGCATAGGGGGCGACCAGTTTTGCGAAATCTGTCATTGCACGCTCATCTCACATCACCCCAGGTATCGGCGCCGCCTTTTTTGACTTTGCCCTTGACCGGTTTGGCGGCCTTGGATCGATAACCGTCCGGCGGGCCGACACGCAGCTGGGTGCGCAAGCCACCGGCGTCGAGCTGGTAATGCACTTCGGCGATGACCATCGTTTGATCCAGACCGATCAGGCTGTCCGTGACGCGCACCAGCAGGTTGGGTAACCACAGGCTGCCATCAAGCTGGCGCCAGCCCGCTACCGTATAGGTGGTTTCAAGCGCCTTGGCCGCCCGGTGCGCGCGCTCATACAGGGCGCGGTCTTCGCAGGTGCCCGAGTCCACATGACCGGCCTGCTTGAGCACCAGCACCCGAAAGCGCTTGGACCTTGCATCCAACAGGCTCGCGGTGACCGGGGCACCGGTGTCCGTGATGCCGCCCTCGAATTCGGCTTCGCTCTCGTCATCCCCCTCGGCTTCATTGGCATCGACGCCGAAATCACTGTCGTTACCTGCGCGCTGCCCCTTGACGACATAGCGCGACATCACCGCCTTGAAATCGAGCTCGCAGGCGCCTTCGCGGATGTTCTGGCCCAACACCAGCGCGGTGCTGGCATTGCCGGCGCTGCCCACGTCGATGAATACGAGGTCGCCTTTTTCGTTGTCGGTGGAGAGCACATGGCGCAAGCGCATCAGCCGGTCGATGCTCTCGAACACCGTTTCTCCAACCTGGACGTGATGCTCCGCGATGGGCGAACCTGTATCGATTTCGGATAGCACGCGCACGCCATAGGGCGCGGCAAGGGCAGCGGCGATGGTTTCCAGCCTGGCGTTGCGCCAGACGTTGGCACCACTGCCAGCAACGGCTGCGGCGGGTTTGATGACCTTGCCCGTCTTGCCGTCCTTGCCTTTCACGTCGGCCCACAGGCCATTGCCCAATGTCGGCGGCGAACCACCTGAGTCTGGCGGGCAGCAGTCCACCAGATCACAGGTCTTGCTTCTGCCTTTCACGGTGACGCTGACGCGATTGCCGCCGTACTGGATCGGTGTGGCATCGACAAAACCGGTGAGCACCAGATCGTTGCCGATGAAGACTTGGGCAGCGTCAAACGGACGGATGCTTCGCGAGAGAAAGGCGGCAGAAGTCGGCTGCCCCGGCCAGCGGTCGGTGACTTCCAGCTCGAAGCTGCGGGCCTGACGTTCGATGCCGGCCTCGATGTTGATTTTTTTCCAGCCGCCGTACTCCTGACCTTTGATAATCAGGCGCACCTGATTCTCCGGCAGTCCTGCCGGATACCCTGGGTCACTCGTCATGTCAGGCGGCCAGTACTGAAAGCGGAATTGGCGGCGTCATGCCGGGATGCCGGATGCCGTTGCGAAAGAGAATCTCGGCGTCACGCGTGGCATCAAAGTAGAGCTCGTAGGCGATGGCCAGCATCGGCATCGTCTCCAGCGGTGTCCATGTGGTCAAACGAGCCGCGCTTTGCGCGCGTCCAGTTAAATCTGCGTAGACAGCAGAGCGCGCTTCTTGCAAGGCATCAAAGGTGGCATCGCCACAGAGGCGCATTTCTGCGTCAAGCGCCGACAGCAGCGTGTCGCGCACCGCCAGCATGGCATCCTGCGTCACCTGCTGAATGACCGCCTGCGGCTGGGTTACGCCAGCTTGGGCGTTGTCCTGTTCGGTGCCAACCAGTGAGGAGATGCCGACCGCCTGCGCCAGCAGCAGTTGCCGGCCGAGTCCATACACCGCGCCGGTATTCAAGTTGGTTTGTCTGCGCGATGGTGTGTCGTTGCGAGTCACTTGATTCACGCTAGGCGGCTGCATCGCGTTCGACGATGCGGTCCCACTGATCAGCTTAACGACACTGGACCACGCGGCAACGCTACCGGCGGCACCGGACAGACCGAAGGCATTGAGCAGCGTCTGCCCCAGCATCGCAGGATTGCTGATGAATGATGCGGCTTGCGTGATGAGATTTGCAGTGGTGGTCGCAGTGCCGAGCACTTGCGCAATCTGACCGGCGCCCAGAAACCCCAGCATCGTCGACAACTGCCCCTGCGCCGCGCTTGACACAAAACTCTGAAAACCCGTGACGGTGAACGACTGCGAGAAATCAGCCACTGCAGCAGAGGCCAATCCGTCTGCAGTCAGCCTGCTTGCCGCCTGCGTCGAACTGGTCGGATTAGGGAACGCCAGTTCACCCGACTCCACGAAGGACATGGAAACGGTTGCCATGCCCAGCCCGGAATCGAAGCGCACGCGCGCCGGTGCCGACAGGCACACTTGCATCGAACCAAGCCAGGGATGCACGAGCGTGGCCGCACCTGCAGTTTCCAGTGCCGCCAGTAGTTGGTTGGCCTGATCGACATAGTCGGTACCGATCAGAAAGCCATCGAACGACATTTCACGGGTGGCCCGGCCTAAGTCCTCCACCCACGGTTGATCGCGCTGGGGGTATTCATGGACCTGCACGCGACGTCCGACGCCGAGATCGGCGCCATTGACCTGAAAGGGCACGCCACGAAACGAGGCGGGCCGCAGCAGGCTGGATAAGTGACTCATCAGGAATTTCCTTAATGGTCGTGGTTTAGGGCATCGCCAGCGCGTAGGCGCTGTAGCCCGCATCGACGTTGATCGGCATCGTTCCGCCCCGGACCTGTTCAACGCGCGAGCCCGATGGCAGGCCATCAATCTTGATGTTCACTTGCCCCTCGACCTTGCCGGCGGACTGCGCAGCTGGAATCAGGGAGGTTCGCCCAGCGCTGGCCGGCAATGACATCATGCCGGCCGTACCTGTTCCCGCCGCTGGGTTGTCCAGCGTGTGATTCATCGTGACATCACCACCATTGAGACCCAGCGCAGAACCCACAACATGCGCGACTGATTTGGCTGCATTGATGATCCAGCTGAATTTCTCGGAAAGCCATTGGGTCAGATTGCCGAACCAGACTTTCAACGGCTCCCAGTGGCCGATGATCGTTTTGGCAATCCAGCCAATGGGGCCGAGGCAAGTGAGGATCAGATCGGCGTGCGCCTTGAGCCAGCTCCAGAAACCGGCGAACCAGCTTTTCACGGTGTCCCAGTTTTCATAGATGATCCAGGCAGCCGAGGCGATGGCCAGAATGATGCCCAGCGGATTGGCCATCAGGGCCGCACCAACTGCGCGGATGCCGCCACTCACCATGGCAAACGCACCCGACATCACGCCGCTCATCGACACCGTGGTCGTACCAAGCAGCATCCACGCCGCACGCAGCAGGCCCAGTGGCCCGCTGACCAGCGTGGCAACAACGCCCGTGCGCACCATGGACAACAGCGCCGCATTGCCGGCGATATACGCCTGGGCCGCCATGCCGACAAACGCAAGTCCTGCGCGCGCCACCGCACCGGCCAGACCACCCAAGGCCACGATGGTCTGGGCATTCATCACGACCGCCAGGCCGATCAGTGCGTTGCGCGGACCGCCGACGAAGTTCACCAATTTGCCAATGCCTTGTCCGAACGCGAGCACGCTTTTAGCCATGCCACGCCAGTCGACGCTGGAGAGCCAATGCCCGAGGTCTTTGGCCATCCGTCCGACCTCATTGGAGACCAGCTTCTTGTTGGCGGCCATCCAGTCGTTAAAACTATCGAGCAAGGGCTTGATGGCGGGCACCAGGTTCTTGGCGATCGTCATCTGAAAACCTTTGCTGACCATCTCCAGATCGCGCAGCGACTTGGCAAATTCGCGGGATCGTTCGATATCCTCCTGGCCCATGACACCCTTGAACTTGGACATCCGCGCCTGCGCTTCCTCAATGCCCTGGCTGCCCTGTTCCAGCAAGGGCACTATTTCCTGCCACTTCTTGCCGAACAACGCCATGCCCATGCGCGCACGCACGGCTGGATTCTCATTGCGCACGAAAGCGTCCGCCAGTTCCGGTAGCACCGTCATGCCACTGCGCATCTGACCGGACGCATCGCGCATGGAAATGCCCAAACGCTGAAACAGTGCAGCAGCCTCCTTGCCTCGACCACCGGCCGCGCGGCCGAGTGCAAGATTAAGTTTCCCCAGAGCGCCTTCCATCTGCTCGACTGCGACACCGTTTTGTTCGGCGACGTACTTCATGCGCTGGAACTGCTCGACGCTCATGCCGGCGCGGGTTGCGCCGTGATGCACGGCCTCGCCCAGTTCCGAGTAAGCATGGATCGCATCCTTGACTTTCGCCAGACCAAACCCTGCAGCCAAACCACCAGCCAGACCCACCGGCAGGCCAAATTTACCCGCCAGTCCTGCCGCGCTTTTGCCAATGTCAGTGAGGTATTTGCGCGCAGCCTTAGCCGGGGCCTCGACAGATTTCAGCGCGCCAATCATGCTCTCGGCATTGGCAGACAGAATCGCTTTCAACTCAAAACGATCAGACATAAAAGAGTTCGGCTCTATTCAGGTTGGAGTTGACGCGCAATACGTTCGGCTTGCGCGTTCCACTGGTCAAATTCGGTGAGCGTGAGCGTCAGGATGTCGCGCGGGGAGGTTTTGAAGAACCAGGCGAGGTCGAAGACGCGCTCGGTGAACTGCCCGTCGATGTCATCTCCGTTGCCACGTCCGCTCCCGTACTCCCTTCCCCGAAAAAACCCAGTACCGCCTGGGTCGCCTTGCCAAAATCGGACAGCGATATTGCCTTGACGCTCGAGAGCGGAATCGTCGCCAGACGGGCCACGTAATTGGCGACCACATTCATGCGAACGTCGATGGCCGGATCGGTCATCCCGTCTCCGGGGATCAGCCGCATTGGCTGACCCAACTCGATCAGGTCAGCGGTGGTAGGCGCGCGCAAGGTGATGTGGTCGATCTCTTCGCCATGGGCGATGACGGGTTTGCCTAGCACTATCGTCAGTTCATCGTTGTTCATTGGAATTTACTCATTGGTTGTTGCTCCATTGGCCTTGGCTGCCGGAGAACTCGACCTCGATCGTGCCCTCGACAGGTTTAACTTTCGGCTCACCGCGCACGAAGGCATTGGAGAGCGTGTAGACGATGCCGTTGGCGAGTTCCGCCGTGACGGTCAGGGTGGTGTTGGTGCGCAGTGAATTCACCGGAAAGTCGGGCGTGAACAAAGCGTTGATCTTCACGTAGGGCTCAAGCGCCGTTTCCTTGTAGCCCGCAGGTCCAGCCAGGCCCATGACGGCCTCGCGTTTGAACTCGGTGAGCGGGATCTCGATGTCGCCAGAGATTGCGAACTGGGCGCCATCGACTTTCACAAAACAGATGCCAGCAATGCGTTGTGCCATGGGTTCCTCCGATCAGGCGACGATTTGGGATGCCGGGTATTGCAGGCGGAACTGATTCAGCACGGCGAACACACGGAGTTGGTTGACGTAGTCCGGCGGGAACAAGACATTGACCCGGTTCGGGTCAGTCGAGTCCCGCTCAACGATCAGGTATTGCTTGAAGGTGTCGAGGTTTTCGACGACACCGAGGTACTCCATCTCGCCATAGGCGGCGCAGATTTCACCCTTGATCACTGCCGGAGTCACGATGGCCTGGCCCGCCGCGAAGCGGGTGCCGTCGTCGGCCAGCTTGTGGCGCGGGTATTTCGATGTGATCACGCTCTTGAGCGCGCGCAGCACATAGGCCGAGGTGTGCAAGGTTTCCGAATCCAGATAGCTGGTGTCGGGCGCACCGAAAGCGTTTTGCTGGTAGGTCGTGATGGCGCGCTCCACGCGCAGTTGGCCGCCGGAAATGAAGCTCGTCGCGATCCCGAAGCTGAGCAGCGCTTGCCTGTCCTCGAACAGGAAGCGGTTGCCTGCACGCGGTGCGAGCAGGCCCAGCAGCGGCGTCGTCTGCGTCGGGCGTGCGGGATCGGCCGCAATGTCGACGGCATTGGCGCCACCGTAAGCTGCCGCATACTCCCAGCAGGGATTTGGGCAATCGGCATCGATGGCTGCCACCGTGTGGTGCTGGTCGTTGCGCGTCTGTCCGAAGGCGACGATATCGCTGAGGATGCCGCGCAAGGCGGTGTAGCCATGACCGTAGATCTGCTTGGCATAGGACCAGCGTCCGGTCACGTCGTTGAGCTCAAGCTGCAAGTCGTTCAGCGCCTGCGCCTGGGCATACGGATGGATGATGAAATCGTAGGGGTCGTCGCCCATGCCCGGGATGGCGGTGGCAGCCAGTGAGGGATCGGTCGAGCCGCCAGTCAGCGTCGGGCCGGAATAAGACAGGCTCACCCCAGTAGGCACACGTTCGCCGGCGCTCCAGCCCAGAAAGGAATCCAGGATGGTGATGTCGTTGGCGGTCTGTCCGCTCCACTTGCTGGTGAGCGTGACCACGGCCGAGCCTTCCGAAATCGCCGACAAGGTGCGCACGGCGTAGCCATACTCGCCGGTAGCGGCCGTCACCGGCAGGTCTAGGGCAGCATTGATGCTGCTGACCATGTTGGCCGCAATGTTGTAGGGACTGTCACCTAACTGGACGCCGACGTTCACGCGCTGACCGGCGATGTACAGCGCGATGGCGCCTGCGGCATTGGCGTAGCCGTTGATCACGATCGTGGCCGAGGCCTGCGAGGCTGCCGGGTCGTCTTGCACGGGGATGCACCACAGGTTGCAAGAACCGGCATCCTGCAGCCGATAGCTGGCCACCATGCGCGCCAGCATTGAGCTCTGACCGAACAGGATCAGCGCCGACTTGGGATCGGTGACTAACACCGCCTTGTTGGGTGTGGCTGTTCCCCAGGGAAACATCTGACCGATCAGCAACGCGTTGAGCGCCTGGCCACCCATATTGGCCTGACTGTTGTCCATCTCCGCGTAGAACAGCGGCACGCGCAAGTTGGACGGAATGTGCTGAAACGAAATGCCGCTCATGACGCGCTCCTTGCTGGCTCGGGTGTATTACTGGCCGCTGTCGCAGGTGCTGGTGCCGGGGTTGATGCGGCGTTGGCAGCAGGTATTGGTGTTGCAGCCGTTGCTGCAACAGGTGCGACAGGTGCGGCCGCTGCGGTTGGCGCAGGAGCGGCCTCGCTCAAAGTGATGTCGCCATCACGAAAGCGTCGCTGCCAATACTGGGTGACCTGGCCGATATTCTGGCCAGTGGCCGGCAAGAGTTTCCTCGTGCCGGGGATGGGCACTGTTCGGCCCGCAATGGGAATGGCGTACATGAATGCTCCAATGCAAAAAGCCCGCGACAGCAAAAGCCATGGCGGGCGGTGATGAAATTGATCAGGCTCGTCGTGAGCTTGGGTTTAGAAATTCTTTAGGGCACCGCCACATTGAACTCGACACGGCCGTCAGGTCCGTGCGAGCGCGGTGCATCTACCGTGGCCTGCGCAAAGTCAGGCACCGGGTTGGGTGGATAGGTGGCGCTGGGGTCAAAGACGGGGGTGCCGACGTCGACTTCCACGTTGAGTGCCGATCCAGGCAGCCACAGACCATCGGCGCCCCGCAGCCCAAAGTCCGGCAAGGCCGCCAGCGCACCGGCTTCCCAACCGTCTGTCGGGCCGATCCACATCTGTGCGCCGAATTCAAACTGGTACCAAAGGCGCGCACGGTCGAGCGACAGGAGGCTGCCGCCCTCGTAGAAAATGCCGTTGTAATCGGTGGCCAGGTTGACGGTATTGACCGGACCCGGAATCCAACCCAGGAGCGCGCGCCACACTTCGGCGCGAATGGAGTGCACCGAGGCGGCGCCACTCTGGCCTTTCTCATCGGGGCGGTTGTCCAGTCCAACGATCACCGCAAAGCTGTCGGTCATCTCCTGACCAACCGCGTTTTGCACTTTCGGCGGCTCGGGCCGGTCATCAAGCGGAATGACAAACGCGCAAGGCACAGGCAAGGCCACTGCCTCGGAGACGGGTTTGAATTCCGCTGCGCCGGCCACCCGGCCGTTGAAGGATGGGCACAACGCGCGCATCTGCGCGATGATGAGTTCCAGTTGCATGTCTATCTGGGCACCAAGGCATGGCGCAGGGCCTCGCGAACCTGATCACGAACCTGGTCTCCACGATGCGCCAGTGCCGCCGTCATGAAATTGCCGCGTGCCGCGATATTGCGCGCCGCTGATCCATAGAAGAGCACGGCCGGGTAATAGAAGCTGCCCGGAATGGCGCGCACACCGACCTTGATCCAGCCGCCCTTGGAGCCTTTGCCGATCACACCAATGGCGCGACGCATTGCACCCGTCTGCTCGCCCGGAAATTCGCCAGGCTGTGACACCATTTGTCGTGAAACCAAGGTGCGAGCCTCCTTGCGAACCACCGCTGCACCCTTGACCAGAGCGCGGCGCATCTGCCTGCGGTCGTAGTCAATGACACTGTGAAACTCAAGACCGACGTGCAGCTTGATACCGGAAATATCGCCACTACTACTTTCATGCGTCATGTCGTTTTCCTTTACATCGGTGGCTGCGCCAGGTCTTGCGCGACTGGATCGATGGCACCGAGGTCTTTCGCCGTGATCCGGATAAAGCGGTCGGCATCCTGAAAGTTCTGCGCCTCGATGATGCGAAAACGCCGGACGCGATATTCGATGACGCGGTTCTGCGCAAAATATTCTGCAGGTGTCTCGGCGCTATAGCGCACCCAAAAGAAATGGGTGGGATCTTCGCCGGTGGCCACGCCCATGCGCGCGGCAATGCCGCGTATCGGCTCGACCTTGGCCCATCGGGAAATGCCGGCATCAAAGGTCTGATCGACGTTGAAGCTGGCATTGGGCATGTCTGTCCATAAACGGATCAGGATGCGACGATTGAGCTCTCCAGTATCCGGCAGCGTCAGCGCTTCGCTCATAACAAGACAATCTTGTAGGGATCAAGCAAGGCATCGGCAAAGGGCAACTTGTCCATGCGACCTCGTGTGAACGCCACTTCTCCACGCTGGTTGTAAAGGCTGTCCACCCGCAATTTGATCCAGTGTTTGATACCGGCAGGCACCTGAGTCGAATCGCCGTAACCGGCCACGAACTGAACCGTTACCGCGCCGATCTGCGGCAAGGTCGGCTGCCATATCTGGCCAAAGATGGGCGTGATGCGGGTCAGGTCGTCGGTGGAGCTGACGACGTAGTCCTGCTGCGGCATGGTCACGACATCAAAGTTCATATCCAGGTACGTGATGGAAGACACAGCCTGCACCGGCCCTTTGGGAACGAGGATGGCGTGGCCCGGAATGGAATAGGAAGACCCTGCCGGCACGCCCATCAAACCTGGCCCCGGAAAGGCGTCGAGCACCAGATTCCAGGTCGCTGTCAGCAGTTGCCGGTTGGTCAGTGTTTCCGCCATTTGCCGCGCACTGCTGATCAGTGCCGTGATCAATCCATCGTCATCAGGGATGTCCACGCGCAGATGCTGCTTCACCTCGGCCAGCGACACCGGCTCGGCAATTCCGGTGACCGTATCGACGACCGGTGGCGCAACGAGGTGAAAGGGCATCAGTTTTGGCCGGCCTGGTCAGGCGCTGCCACGGTTGCCGTTGGTGTGGCGTCAACCGTCGGCGCAGCCTCTGCCGGTGACGCGACTTGCGCCGGCTGATCCACTGGCGTCGCCGTCACGGGCGGCACCGGTTCAGCGGCTTGCGCAGTCGGATCGGTTACCGTCGTATCAGCGGATGCCGCTGCCACAGGTGCCGGATCGGTTGCAGCAGGCGTTTGTGTCAAGTCGGGCTGTGGTTGAGAGACAGTTGCTGTCGCTTCGGTCGCATCGGTCGTATCAGGCGCAGCGGTCGCATCGGCAACAGCGGGCGTATCCGTGGCAGCGCCGGTAACCGGTGCTGCTTCATTTTGAACAGGTGCGTCCGCTACGGGAACCGGGCTGCCTTGTTCGACGTTGTTGTCTGGTTGCGGCGCGGCGTCTGCATCAGTGGTCTCTGTCGTGGCAGATACTTCGACGACAACGATCTCAGCGTGTCCGGCCTCGACGTGCGAAATGGTTTCATCGGATTCCGGATAGGTCTGTCCCTTGGCATATTTGACCGATTGCTGACCAGCGCCGTTGATGTGGAAAAAATCGATGACGTAACGAATGAGGTTCATGGTGCGTTTCCTTTTGAGGGTGGGTGGGTAAATGGATGGGGCTGTTTAGCCAGCGATCTGTGCAACGCTGGCCGCATTGAGTGAATTGGCTGGTTCGAACCGCGCGTTGATGCCTAGCAGCAGCCCGGCGAACAGGCCGGCAGATGAGGCGGCAATTTGCAGCTGAACGAAGGCGTAGCCGTTGTTGGTGTCGAGCTCGTCCACGGAGCAGTCGATCAGCGCCTGAATGTTGGCCGTGGCGCCTGCCGCAATCGGGCTCAGTGCCTTGGCCTGGCCATTGGCACCGGTAATCGGTTTAGCTCCTGTGCCAGTGGCATCCAACGCCTGCAACAACTGCGCGTTGAGAATGCCGTTCATGTTGGCGCCGGTATCAACCAGCGCCAGCAGCCGGTGAAAATTGCCAACGGCGATCCAGGCGGATTGCCCAGCATTGGCGTTCAGAGGCCCGGTTCGGCCAATGATGGCGAACTGTTCCGAGCCCTTGGAGTTGGGATAGCTCATGAGATGTCCTTTGATGTGGGGAAATGGAGATCAGCGCGCGCCGAGCTGAATAAAAGGTGACAAGGTGGCCGCGCCCTTGGCTGGCGCAACGGGCTGCGCGATCTTGCTTTGCCCGTCCATGCGGAAGGTGGTGCGAAAGGCCACTGCATCGGCATCGAAATAAAGATGCATGCTGGTGGCGGTTTGCAGGCCGCCTGCCTTGGTGATCGTGTGGTAATAGTTCAGGTCCACCAGCATCACGTCGCCCTGGGCAGAGAACGCTGCAGGGTGCTGCGAAAAGATCACCGGCAGACCAAGCAAAGTATTGCGTTGAACCTGTGCCAGCGAGCCGCCCAGATTGACCTGGTAGCCGATCGGCATGAAGGCGGGCATGCCGTTCCAGGTGATACCGTAGAGCGCCGCCTGGACTGACTTGTTGATGATCCACACACCCTTGTTCTCTGAACCCGGCATAAAGCGCGACTGCATATTGAGCAGGTTCGACAGCGTCAGGGTCTGTGTCGCCTGTCCCTGATCCTTGGGTACGGTGATCACAGCGCCGGACTGGAAGGCGCCGAGTGGCACGCCATCACCCTGTCCGTTCAAAATGGCTTCATTGGTTTTCCAGCGAATGCGTTCGGCGATCTGCTTGGGCAGATACGAGGTGAGCGCATTGGTGTCTTCGAGCAGTTCCGAGGTGATTGGCACCAACGCCATGAGTTTCTTGAGACGCAAAGTGGTCAGGCCCAGTTGCGGCTTGGTGGCTTGCGTGATAGATGCTTCGCCCTGCCAGTAGGCGCGCACGCCGTTGGAGCCCCAAGGTGTGGTTTCATCCTTCGGGAAGGACATGCTGTTACCGGAGATTTCGACGTTATCTGTCATCGGCAACAGGCCGTCCTCGCCCAGAGACAACGTAAAAATATCCTGTGCAAACTGGGGTGGGACTGCAAATCCGCCGTCGACACCAGCGGACTCGTTGGCGACCAAGCCGGGGGCAACGGCATTCATGCCAGAGCCGCCCAACAGTCGTTCATCGACCGCGCCACCGGTGCGCCGCGCAACTTCGGCCTGTCGCACTGACCGGAAGAACTCGCCCATGCTGGCAAAGCCACGCTGAGGATCGAGATCGCGGTTTTCGGTGACGGAAATCAAGCCGGCGCCGGATGGCACACTGAGAATATGCGCGGCAGCGGACGGCGCGGACGACGAACTGGCCGCCAGCGCGGCAGTAACACTGGCCGAGCGGGCTTCTTCGGCGATCAATGTCATTTCGCGATCGAGCGCGGCGGACGCCGTTTCAATCTGTGCGCGCAGGGTGTCAAAACGTGCAGCCTCATCGGCCGAGAGATCTCGGTTTTCAGCGACAGCAGCGTCGGTTACGGCGCGTGCGTCCTTGACGAGGTTGGCTTTGCGAGCTTGCAGCTCGCGGAGTTGTTTACTCATTGCGGGTTCTCCAATAAAAAAACCCGCACAAAGGCGGGTAAGAAAAAAGCCGCCAAGGTTTCCCAGGGCGGCTGTTCGGTTGGCCTGCTTATGCGGTCAATGCAGGCAGGCAAAAAATCAAATCAGGTCAAATGAGTGCAAGCGCATTTCTCGCTTGCGTGAGGCGGGATGCCCCTCGGCCAACAGTGCGATTGGGCGAACGCGCGCGCTTTTGCATTTGGGTCACAACGTCATCGAAGGTGCTGATGCCATCCACCATCTTTTGCTCGACGGCGGCGTCAGCGCCGAGAACCCGACCTTGGCCGAGCCCGTCGCGCACGCTGGCAACCGGTAGGCCGCGCCCTTTGGCAACAGCCTTGGTGAATGCGCCGTAGTAGTCGTCGACGCGTGACTGCATAAAGCCGCGTGCTTCGTCGTTCAATGGCTCATACGGATTGCCCTCGACCTTGTACTTGCCCGCAGAAATCAGCGTGGGCTTCACACCCTCAGAAGCGATCGCCTGCGAGTAATCGAAATGCGCCTGCCAGACACCAATGGAGCCGACCTCGCCACCGGGCGTCACATAGAACTCGCCGGCGGCGCAGCCGATCCAGTACGCGGCACTCGCCGCCAGACTGTTAGCGATTGCGACGACGGGTTTGCTGGCGCGCGCCGACTGAATCTGATCGGCAAGCTCGGCCACGCCATAGACACTGCCGCCAGGACTGTCGATGTCGATCAGAATTTGGCCGACCGTGTCATCGGCAAGCGCCTGGCGCAAGGCAGCACCGAACATCTGTGTGCTGGTCATGCCGGGGCCGGACACGTCGTCGACTATATTGGCGCGCTGGGTAACGATGCCGTACAGCGGTAGCACGGCAATGCCAGCACCACCGGCTGATTGCGCCATCTGGCGTTTCGCCTGACGGGCCTCACGATCGGCCATGACCTGAGCCAGGACATCGTCACCGGCAGGCTGACTTCTGGACCATCGCCCCAGTACAGCCGTCAGTGCATTCAGGCGCTCGGGCATCAATGCCCAGGGCGTTGCCAGAAACTCGGCCAGCAGTAGTTCACCCTTCATCTCATGCTTCATCGTCATCTTCTTCGGTGTTGATCTTGTTGGGTTCGGCGTTGTCATCGTCGGGTGGCGGCGCTTTGGCGGGTTGCTGGTTCGTGCCAGTCATCCCCATGTTGAGCGCCACCAGCGGCTCATCCAGGCCGGGCAGCGGTGTGTAGTTCTCTGCGACGCGCACCTCGTTTCGCGTCAGCGCGCCCATGCTGACCATCGCCGAGTAATAGGTGGCACGACTGTTGGCGTCACCCCTCATCAGCGCCGCGAAATCAAATTCGCAGTCGAGGCCTTCGTCGTCGAGCATCAGGTCGGACCGAATGCTGGCTTCCCAGCGTTCCGCCCACGGTCGCATGGTGTAGCGCACAAACTCGATGGACTGCTGCTCGATGTTGTTATTGGTTGCCCGGTCAAGATCCGCGATCATGTGCGGCGGCACGCGAAACAGACGTGCGATGTCGGTGACCTGAAATTTCCTGAGCTCGAGAAACTGGGCTTCCTTGTTGGTGACGCCGACCTCGTGGTACTTCATGCCAGCCTCGAGCACCAGCACCTTGCCGCGATTCATCGCGCCCTGAGCGTTCTGATATGACTCCCGAAAATTGTCGCGCGCGGGTTTGTCCTTGAAGGTGCCGGCGTATTCAATCCAGCCACCAGTGGGCTTGGCATCGTTGTCAAAAAACCGCGCGCCATAGTCCTGCGCCGACAGCGCCAGCCCGACGCTTTCGCGTGCCATTTCAATGGGCGAGAGCCCAAGCATGCCGTCGCTGGACAATCCGCGCAGGTGCCAGACTGCGCCGCGTGGCAGCACCAGCTGATTGCCGAGCCGGTCGATGATGCGATAACTGTATTCGTCGGCGCTGTTTTGCGAAAGCACCAGGCTGATGCGATCCGGGTGGATGGGTATCAGGTCGGTGATTTCTCCCTTGGCGTTGCTGACAATGCGGCAGAACGCGTTGCCGCGCAGCGCCAGATGGCCCATCAGCATCTCGCGCCACTCGAAGGGATTCTGGAACTGGTTCGGGCGGATGTAGAACAGGCGATAGAGCCAGTGATTGCGCAGCACAACCTTGCCTCCGCCCTGACCCGGGCGGTAGAGAATGAACGGCAGCGACGCCATGCTCTCAGCGAGGATGCGTACACAGGCATAAACGCTTGAGAGCCGCATCGCTGACTCTGAGGAGATGCGTGCGCCACTGACAGTGCGCATGGTGACCGGCTCGAACCAGAAGGAACCCCACGGGCTGCGGTCATCGGAGTCGGCCCGGGGTCCACCCCTGAACCGAAAGAAATCTGCAATCCTGCCCATCACAGCACCATCAGTTCGTAGCTGCTGTCGATCACGATGCCATCTCCCGGTTTGATGGCGCGCGAGATCGCCATGATCAGCGCGACGATGCCATCGATCTTGTTTTCCGGGCGCTCCTTCCTCGGATAGATGTTGTCCTTGGCATCCAGATGCGCCACCACGTTGCTGGCCATCCAGGCCAAAACCGGGTCGCCGTCATGGATGAGTTTTTTCTGAAGCACCAAGGCTTCCACGGTCTTCATCGGTTCACTGAAATTGAGCACTGTCGGCCGCACCTCGATCATGGGCAGTCCTTCGGACAACATCCGGGTTGAGAGTTGTGTGGCCTGGAATGGATCAAAGGCCACGGCCTGGATACCAAAGCGCGAGGCCATGTCTAGCAGGTCGGCCTCAATCCAGCTGAAATCGATCACGTTGCCCGGTGTCACCGTGAGTCGCCCGGTACGCATCCAGCCGGGGTACTGGCTGTTGCCGGCGCCATTCACCGTGTCCTCCGGCAGGTAGTATTTGCCGAACGCCACGTAGGCGTCCGCGATCTCCGGATGCTGGAAGATCAGCATCAGCGCCGCGATGTCGGTCTTGCTAGCCAGATCCAGTCCGATCCAGCATGGCTGTCCCTCGAAAGCATCGAGATCCAGGCCGGAATCGGCGCAGGCATCCCATGCCCGCATGTCCATCCACGCCGTGTCGGCGTTGACCCACTCGTTCAAGTGTTTGGTCTTGAAATTGTTGATGGCGGAAGGCAGTTGCATGGCCTTGGCCTGCAGCGGCCCCAGCACCTCCGGGCGCACCGAAATTCCCCAGTTCGGATTGGCCTTGATCAGCGCCGCCTCGGTGTCCCAGGCATCGCCATCATCCAGTCCGTAGACGATGCCAAATTGGCTGTCATCCTGGACCACTCCGTCGAGCAACTTGGTGACGAAGGTGCGTACCTCGTAGCAAATGCCGGCGCGGTTGCTGCCGGCGGTGGTGATCACCCACAGCAGCGAGTTGTCGCGTTTGCCGGTACCGGTCTCGACCACGTCATAGACCGTGCGCGTTTTATGCGCATGCAGTTCATCGACGCAGCCGAAATGGATATTCAATCCATCGAGGGTCGAGCCTTCGGCGGACAGCGCCTCAAACTTCGAGCCACTGGCCAGCACATGCATGTTGTGCGCGCCGACGTTCACCGCAAAGCGACTCCGAAAACCCGCACTGCGCCGTGCCATGGTCTGCGCGTCACCAAACACGATGCGCGCCTGGTCACGCGTGGTGGCCAGCGAATACACCTCGGCACCACCTTCGCCATCAGCAGCCAGCATGTACAGTGCCAGCGCCGAGGACAGTGTCGATTTGGCGTTGCCGCGCGGCACCTCGATGTACGAGCGCCGAAAACGCCGTTTGCCATCGGGCTTCATCCAGCCAAATACGGTGGAGAGGATGAACACCTGCCAGGGCTCCAGGCTAATCGGCTCTCCGGCCAGAGGGCCTTTGACGTGCGGCAGCCGCTCGATGAAGGCGCACAGGTTGTCGGCCGGCTGAAATGTCCGGCCTTCCTTGTCCTTGAGCTTCGGGTTGAAGCGGTAGGGACTGGCCTTGCCCGCGTACCGGGCCAAGTCGTCCAGTTGCCGCTGGCAGGCCCGCTGCACCCAGCGGCAAGCCAGGATTTCTCCGGCAACCACGGCTTCGGCGTAGCGACGGGCGACGGTGACGTAGTTAGAGGTTGTCATCAGTCCAGAGATTTGAGGCTTGGCGAACGCGCCGGACCGCTTCCGGGTCGCCTATGCGGTGGCCTTGGCGCGGGTGCTGTCGCCAATGCCGTCCGATGATGGGCAGGTGCAGCACATCGCCCCCCTTGGCAACGAGCAGCGTCAGCAGCCAGTCGGAAAAGCTTTTGATGTCGATGGTTTCCTTGATCACGGCCTCGACGGCGAATCGACGCATCACGATCAGGCCGTGCACATGGCTGGCACTGTTGGCGTGCTGCCGGCGGCTGTAGGTCAGACGCCGCACGGCGATGTCTCGTCCGCTTTCGTCGGTCAGCGTTTCGTCGGTGTAGGCCATCACCGCCTGCGGGTTGGCATCCAGCGCATCGGCCAGCTGCGTAAAGGCACTCGCTTCGTACCGGTCGTCGGGATCGACGTAGGACACCAGGGGCAAGATGCCTTGTGTATAGCCAGCGGCCCGAGCCTCGCCAATGCGGCCCGGAATCCCCGGCAAGACGTGCAACTGAATCGGTGCGCCCGCGAGGCTGGCGATGCAGGCCTCGCGCCATTGGGCAGGCTCGTATAGGGTGAGCAGATGAACATCGATGCGCGCTTCGGTTGCCATCAGTCCGTCTATCCCGCGATGTCCGCCCAGGGATCAAGATCGTCGTCCGCCGCCTCCATCGGCAGCGTGACGCGCGAACGCGAGGCTGGAGTAAATCCCATTTCGGTGGCGGCCTTGGTCATGATCTGCGCCTGCTTGTTGGCAATCGCCAGATACGGGGACTGCATCGGCACGCCGGTGTTAGGCGCCTTGATGAGCAATCCGGTCTTGTTGATGCCAGCTTGCGCTTTGCGATACAGATCGGC
The DNA here is from genome assembly GCF_049339825.1 of Undibacterium sp. RuRC25W. Classification (NCBI taxonomy): domain Bacteria; kingdom Pseudomonadati; phylum Pseudomonadota; class Betaproteobacteria; order Burkholderiales; family Oxalobacteraceae; genus Undibacterium; species Undibacterium sp. RuRC25W. The sequence goes on from NZ_JBMPPD010000012.1 coordinate 47,662, forward strand.
CGCACATGCCCACACTTCCAGCACCGACATGTCGAGTTTCTTCAACAGGTGCGGCGGCGCACATTCCAGTGCATAGCGCCAGGCCGACCTCGCGCCCTCGCTCATGTACTCGGGCGGCTCGACCAATTCCCCTTGCGGTTTGGGCTCGCGCAAGTTGGTCCGACACTTCTGCAGCGTGCCTTTGATTTGCTTGACTGTGGTGGGCAGCGGTTTGCGACCGGCCATAACGATTCCATCCTGGGGGGAGTCCCCCCTGTTTCAATTTGCACGCACAAAAATTTGACTGAGCGCACGCATCGCTCGAACGCGATGCCAAAGAATTCACCCCCCTACCGGGGTATGGGCCTGCGTCGTGCGCTTTCGCGTGCGGTCTTGGCGTTGTGACAGGACACGCACAGTGACTGCAGGTTGGCAGCATCAAAGCGTGCGCCACCTTCCTTGACCGGTTGGACGTGATCCACAACCTTGGCCGGAACAACGCGACCGGCGGCCTCACAGGCCACACACAACGGGTGTGTGGTCAGGTGTGCGGCACGTACAGCCCGCCAATCGCGCGACTGATAGAAGCCGACTTCTGCATCGAAGCCGCGACGTTTTTGGCCGTAGTCACGGTGAATGACGGAGCGGTGTGTCTCGCAGTAGCCGGGCACAGCCAGCACGGCTGAACAACCCGGGTACCGACAAGGAGTTGGCGCGCTTCGAGGCATCTGCGGCGGATTTTCAACGGATTCAAAAAAGAAGCGATTTCCTGGGAGATTCCGCTTGGCTTCTCGCGGAAATGAAGCGTTCATACGATCACCATCAACCACCCAGAGGAACAAAAACCATGTCCTACACCAGCAACGAATTCACCGTCGATGAGATCGGCTTCATCCAGGTCGCTCTGACCAAAGTGCTCGCCGCCGCAGCGCGCGGTGAAATTGATCTCAACCGACCGCCCCGCGAAGAACTCGCCTCGCGCGGTCTCGATGACCAAGGCGTCTGGGTCGGCTTCGATCGCGCCAAGCAAATCCACAACGTCTGAATTTCAGGAGATCCACATGACAACTCAACTCACACCCGCCCAACACGCAATCCTGGCCTACGCGCATCAGCACACCGAAGGTAAGATCGTCTGGTTTCCAGAGAACATCAAAGGAGGTGCGCGCAACAAGGTCCTCGCAGGGCTCGTCAATCGCGCCCTCATCACCACAGACCAGAAGGACTGGTTTGTCGCAGCCGAGGGTTACGACGCGCTCGGTATCCCACGCAAGGCGCCAGTCAGCGTCGAAGCGATCGACGCGGTCATCGAATCGGCCACGCCATGCACCCGCACAAACAACAACACCGGCAGCAAGCAAGCCCAGGTGATCGCGATGCTCAAGCGTCCTGAGGGCGCGACCATCGCGCAAATTTGCGCTGCAACGGGGTGGCAGGCACATACAGTGCGCGGCACGTTTGCCGGCACATTCAAGAAGAAACTCGGGCTGGAAATCACGTCAAGCAAGCAACAAGGCAGCGAGAGGATTTACACGATCGCCGGTTGATCTATCTCGGATGAAAGTCCGAATGTCGCGCCATCACTGGCGCGCTTTGCTGCTTGTCCGGTGTAGTCCTGCCAGCGACGCACGATCACATCGACATACTGCGGATCGAGCTCAATCAGTCGTGCCCGACGTCCGGTTTTTTCGCAGGCGATCAGCGTTGTTCCTGAGCCGCCAAAGGGGTCGAGAACGATGTCTTGGGTCTTACTGCTGTTGCGCACAGCACGTTCCACCAGTTCCACCGGCTTCATCGTCGGGTGCAGGTCATTTTTCTGCGGCTTCTTGATATTCCAGACGTCGCCCTGATCGCGGGCGCCACACCAGAAATGATCGGTGCCATCGCGCCAGCCATACAGAATCGGCTCGTATTGGCGCTGGTAATCGGCACGTCCCAGCGTGAATGTGTTCTTGGCCCAGATGATGAACGTCGACCATTTGCCACCAGCAGTGCGGAAGGCCGACTGCAGGGTGTCGAGTTCCGAGGAGCTCATGGCGATGTAGACCGCACCCTTCGTGACGGTCAGGATGTTTTGGCATGCAGCAACGAGAAACGCCCCGAATCCGTCGCCGAGGTTGTCATTCAAAATCGGGCGATTCTTGCCGCGCATCTTGTCCTTGGCCGTGTTCGCATAGTTCACGTTGTACGGCGGATCAGTGAACGTCATGTCGACCAGTTCGTCACCGAGCAGCGTCTGGTAGTCCTCGGACTTGGTGGCATCGCCACACAGCAGTTTGTGCTCGCCCAGCAGCCATACATCGCCGGTTCTGGAAATGGGCGTTTCGGTTACCTCGGGAACTGCATCATCATCGGTGAGACCGTCAGTGGCATTGTCGCCAGCTATCAACGCTTCCCACTCTTCGGGGGAAAAGCCTGTCAGACCAAGGTCGAAGCCAGCCTCTTTCAATTCCGCCAATTCAATGCCGAGCAGTTCATCTTCCCATGAGGCGTTTTCACCAATCTTGTTATCGGCCAGGATCAATGCCCGGCGCTGGGTATCGGTCAAATGTTCCAGCGGCACGACCGGAACATCTGCCATGCCGAGCTTGCGCGCTGCCAGCAAACGGCCATGGCCCGCAATCACATTGTTCTGACCATCCACCAGAATCGGTGCGCCCCATCCAAACTCGCGGATGCTGGCGGCGATCTGCGCCACTTGCGCATCCGAATGCTGCTTGGCGTTGCGGGCATACGGGATCAGCGAGTCGATGGGTCGGTAGTGAATCTGCAGCGCGCTCATGGGTATCCGGAAATGAAAAAACCCGCTGAAAGCACAATGCTCAGAGCGGGTTTATGGTGTCGGCCAGTCGTTCTGCGATGCCACTTGGCACTGCTCACACGTCTGTCCAGAAGATAGCCGAAATAGTACCCTCAAACGGGCTGTTTTGTTGCACGACCAAAGTACCCTAAAACGGACAAGCTGGGCAAAACGAGGACAAACGCGGCAAGCATTACCTTACATGGCTCAGGATTTTGGAAGGTTGGCCAGCATTGAGATTCGTGGCGACGATCTCCAGCGCCTTCTGCCAGCGACGCCACGCTGTCGAGCGGTCGCAGGCAAAACGGATCGTGATGTCGCGCCAGCCATACCGTTTGGCGCGCATCCAGACCAGATGGCGCTGCTCAATCTCCAGCCACAGCACCCATTGCATCGTTTCCAGCATGCGGTCCACATCTTTGGGGTCTGGCGGAAACGATCGATATACGGCGCCATCCGCTGCGAACACTTCCCACTGCTGTCGCACGATTGGCGGCCAGGTATTGAAATAGCCCTGCACGCGCACAGGGGGCAACCGCCGGCCCGTGGTCGCGGCTTCCTCGAATCGCACGGCCACGTCATCGATGGTCCAGATGTTCAGGGCTCTAATCACGGCGTGGCCCTCTCGATCCGTAGAGCCGTTCGCCGATGCGGCGGACAATCTCGCGCTCGACGAAATCGAGTCGCGCATCCGACTCGTTGACCACGAGAATGTGCTGATCCTGCCAACCACGCTGTTTGACGGCGTCAAGGTCGACGGGTTCGGGCTGCATGCGGCCCAGGGGAGACGGGTAGCGCGATGGAGGGATTTTCATGTCACGCCTCCTGGGTGTCGATCGCCCAATGCAGCAAGGCCAGGGCATCAGCTTCGTTGTCGTCCGTCACCGGATGGCCTTTTGCACGCATGGCCGCGATCACATCATCCTTGCCGGCATTGCCTTTACCGGTAGCGTGCTTTTTTATCGTGCCGACCGGTACGCCCTGGTACGGAATGTTGCGGTGCTCGCACCAGGTGGTAAGCGTGGCCATCAGGCCGCCATAAACGTGTGCGGCATCGACGCCAACGTGTCGGCGCACTTCCTCGAAATACACCGCGTGTATGTCGTTCGCCGTGGAATGGATTTCCGACAGCCAACGCTTGAACCGCAGGAAGCGCATGCCGCCGCCCTCGAATCGTTGCGGGCGGAAACTCACGAATCCGTGAGCCATGTCTCCGTCACTCGGGCGCAAGGCCCAGCCGGTGGTGGTGCCCAGGTCCAGGGCCAAGATGATCTGCGTCATGATTTCCGTCCTTTTTTGTTTTGGCCTGACGCAGCTGACGGAGTCTGTCGAAACCCTCCATGAGGCGCGCGTCACGCGCACGTGTAGAGAGTTACGTAGAAAAGCGTCAGCTGCGTCAGACCCGTGAATTTGCATAGGGGTCAGTTGTCGGCGTAGGGGGTGTAGGCAGGCGTGGGCGGAGCTTTGAGGCCAATGCCCTGGAACCCACGAATGCCCACGCCGTTGCGCCATTTCTCCAGCCCGCGCGTCATAAGCAGATCGGAGAATCGACGTTGCGAGCCGATAAATTCACCAGCTGCCTCGGCCCATTGTTTCCAGTCGTTGAACAACTCGGCCGTCAGCGACTTGGCGTTGGGAACGCGAACGCAGTTCTCGTCCAGCCAGCGGCCGAGCGCGTCCTCGGCCTCGAAATACTCCTCAGTCGCGTCCATCACCTGTTGCGGCGGCTCGAGGCGACCCAGACGCTGCCAAGCGAGACATCCGTCCAGCGCCCACGCCAAAATGCCATCGCGCTCGGCCAGCAATTTCTGTTGCAGATGCTTGTCGCGTCGCTCGGGCGGAATGGTCACCGTGAACGGAATCAGGTGCAGGCGCCGCTTCATCGCCTCATCGATGTTGCGAATCGCTGGCTTGTGGTTGCCCGCCACGAACAACTTGAACTGCGGAAAGAACTCGAAAAAATCCTGACGCATGAAACGCGCCGAGATCTTGTCGCCGCCGGTCAGGTTCTTGACCTTGGATTCCGCCCAGCGCCGACCTTGCTCGGTTTCGATAGCGGCCACAAAGCGGGCACCGCGCAGCCCAGCCATGTCGGTTGGATGCCGGTCGGTGCGCGTTTCCATGAAGGTGTCCATGGGTGCATTCGTGGCGTAGTCACCAAGAATGGTGGCCAGCGTGTTCACGAATACCGACTTGCCGTTTGCGCCCGTGCCATAAAGAAAAAACAAGGCGTGTTCGCGCGTCGATCCGGTCAGGGCATAGCCGACCATGCGTTGCAGATAGGTTTGCAGCGCCTTGTCGCCACCGGTCACTTCATCGAGAAACTGCCGCCAGATGGGGCAGTCACCGCGTGGCGTGGCGGTGGTGATCTTGGTCATGCGATCGAGCCGGTCGTGTGGCCGCATCCGGCCATGCCGCAGGTCGATCACGCCGCCTGGCGTATTCAAAAGCCACTGATCGGCATCCCATTCGTCGGTCGTGGCCGCATGACGCCGGTCAGCACGCGCCAGGCGCTCGACGCCGGAAACGGTGCTGGCCGCTGCGAGCTTGGCTGCGATTTTGGGATTGCTGGATTTGACCGACGCGTGGCGGCAAACGTGGCGAACGAGATCCGTCGCCGCCAGGGTGTCTTCCGAACGCCAACGCTGGCCATCCCAGACCAGCCACTTGCCCCATGCCGCCACATAGCGCCAGTCCTGGTGATAGCGGCGAGTAAAGCTCAGGGCCAGTGCGTCCTCGGTACCCCAGACCGTTTCCTCGCCCGCGCTGGTATCAGTTTCAGGTCCGGGTTCATCGCCAATCCGGTGCATCTGAATGCGCGGGCCGTGGACAATGAAGCCGGCAACCTCAAAACCCTCGCCGTGTGCGTCTGCGACGTCCCACCCTACCGGAGCATCTTCGGGTGGATACAGGATGTGGCAGCTCGCAGCCCCGGCCGTGAGGATGGCTTGTGCGGCCCGATCAGCGTACTCCCAACCCGGCTTGTCCTTGTCCGGCCAGATGAGCACGGCCTTACCGACCAGCGGCGACCAGTCGGTCTTCTCAATGGGTGCATTGGCACCATGCATGGCCGTAGTCGCGCAAATGCCAATGTCGATTAGCACCTGTGCACACTTTTCGCCCTCGACCAGCACCACCAGATCGGCAACCACCATGCCGGGCTGGTTGTACAGCGGGCGGGGATCGGGTGGCGCCATCTTGCGGCGCGTGGCGTCCCATGGCCGGAACTCCTTCTTCCCTCCGGGTGGGTCGTAGCGATAGACGACCGCGATCAGTTTGCCGGCAGCATCGCAGTAATCCCACTTGGCAGTGGCCGGACCGAGGTCGTCGACCATTGACGCAGATTTAGCCTTGCGTGCCGGGACCAAGCGCGCGCGTCCCAGTAAATCGGCTGCCTCGTCAAGTACGCGAGGGAAGTCGTTATGGACGCTGGTGCCAAGGCAGGCTGCAATCAGTGCAAAAACATCACCACCGTCGCCAGTCGCGCGATCTGTCCACAGGCCGGCTTTTTCACCGTTGAGCACCACCTCCAGGCTGTCGCCAGGACTGCCCAGTGTGTCGCCGATCAGAAACTTGGTACCGCGCTTTTTGCCAGCCGGGAACAGCGTAATCAACACGGATTCCAGGCGTGCGATCAAGTCGGCGCGAATCTGGTCACGTTCAGTGTCCCGGTTGTGATCTGCGGGATGGCTTGTGTCATTGAAGTCAATCATTCAGCGTCCCCCGCAGACGTGTCCGAAGACTGATCGTCTCGGCCCTGGACTGCGGTGCTGCGCGCGGCCCACGCCGACAGATCGGACAATCGATAGCGCACCAAGCCACCCATCAGGTAGTGAGGAATGCGGTATTTGGTGCGCATCGCCTGGTCAGCGAACCAGTAGTACGGCAGACGCAGTGCTGACGCTGCCTGCTTGGCATCGATCATCGGCTCGGCGCCGGTAATTGGATGGGTGTGGTCAGTCATTCTTACGTCCTCCAGCAACGGTCTGCCCACGCGCAGAACTTGCATTCGAAATGGGTGGAATCGGTGAACGAGCGCGGCAGCAGTTCCCCCGCCTCACTGGCCGTGATCACGCGTGCGGCGCGATCAGACATGCGCTGTGCCAACCCCGCATCAAACGGGATCAGCTCGGCGTAGATCTCCATCGTGTCGGCGTTGACGGCGGTGAACAGTGCCGGGTGTTCGTGCAACTCGAGATAGCTCTGGTACAGCGCGATCTGCGCTGCATAGACGGGCTTGGATACCGCCAGCTTGTGTTTCTCGACATCGCGCCAGGACTTGGCACCAAGGCATTTGTTCTCCCACAGCGATGGGTAGGCAAAGCCATCCGGTCCAGAGATCAGCACGCCATCGACGTGGCCACGCAGGCGACCACCGGCCACCGAAAATCCGAACTGGTGGCCATTGGCGTCCTCGGTCTTGAGTTGGAAACCCGCCATGCGCAACCAGCGGATCACCATGTCCTCGGTGCGGTGGCCGCGTTCGAAGATGCGCAGCAGACGGCCGGAGAAACCTTTGCCGTGATCCACGGGTGCCTTGGCGTACTCGTACTGGAGTTGCCGCTCGCAGGCTGCGCCCAGACGCGACGCGCCCAGGTACTCGCGCGGCGGAGTGGCATCCCGTTCGGCTTCCAGCGCAATGTCGAACAGTTCCTGCAGTCGGCCCGAGAGACTGGCCGATGAATTGAAATCGATCATGGCGACGTCTCCCAAGGCAGGTCGTCCACCATGTCGGCAAACGGGTTCTCGGACAGCGGCGGTACCGACTCGCGGATCGGGTCATTGACCGGCGTCACACCGAGCATGCGCACCGGCGGGTATTTGCTCCGTTCATGCTGCGCGGCCATCTCGTCCACATAGGCTGTGACGATGGCTTCGATCACGGACAGCGCCTCTGCTTCGGAGTAAGCCCCGAGGGGCTTGTCGAAACCGATGGTGGCCGCCGCTTCACCGAAGAACTTGAGGCACATGCGCATGGCGGCTTTTTCCAGGGGCGTGGCATCAACCATGGCGGCCTCCGGTGGCAGACCCTGGTCCAGCGCACGGGTCCAGGACCCGTACAGCGTGTGAAACGCGTCCTGGCAGCGGCATGAGCAAAACACCCAGTCGATCGGGTAACGCCGGGGGTCGCCCACCCGGTGCCGGTTTTCCGTATGGCCGAAGCCGCGTGCCTGACGTGAGCAGACCCAGCATTTCATGGCGGGCTCGCATCACTGTGCCCACGCCGGTTTGCCGGTCGCAGAGGGTTGGGCTGCACGCGCCGGGGCAGCGAATGCCGGGGTCGCTTGTGCAGGGGCGCCGGAATTGCCACCACCCGTCGGGCTCTTGGGCACGCCACCCATCAATGCCGCGTAATCTTTGTGATCTGGTTCGATCGCGATCTTCACTACATTGCGGTCTTCACCCTTGGAGTCCTTTTCCACGTCGACCCGGGCGATGAATTCGATGCCGTCCAGATCGGCAAAACTGTTGATCCGGCGTGCGGCCGATGCCTGCGGCGTGTTGTCCTGTGGATGGACATTGCGTGAGCTGTTGAGCGCGGCGCGGATGAAACTGCGTCCCATCTGACCCCAGGTCGGACCCTTTGCGGAGTGCAGGCCGACGTTCGACCACATCTTGCGTTTGGCGAATGGCCCGCCGGTGACGACGAATTCGCAGGCGAGGTACACCGCGCCGGTGTCAAAGGACTCGGTGGCATACCCGCCGGTCCAACCCTGGCTGTGGTCGTCATGGCCACCCGGTTTGATGGTCATGCGCAGCGGCACGACGCTGCCCTTGGGGATCAGGTCGAATGCGCCGTGCTGGGCTTCGGCGTCGTTGAAATCGTTCCAGTTGCTGGCTGTATTGGCGTTCATGATGGGTCCTTGATTGATGGGGTCAGCAGTACGGGTGCGACCGGGGCCGGTTGTTGGCCCAGGCACTTGGCGATGAGTTTTCCGAGGTGGGGCTCCTCGATGGCGTCCAGCCGACCGCTGCGGTCCTTGCTGGGGTAACCGAACGGGTTGTCGGCGCGGGTGACAAAACCCCGGTAGTTGGTGCCGTCGTCGGCCTTGAGGATGGCCAGCGTCACGACCTCATCAAGCACGCCGGGCAACTCGAGCGCGGTCTTGCTGCCTTCCAGTTGCAGCTGGTAGAAGCGCCGGTTGAAGTCATCCATCTTCTCTTCGAGGATGGCGACATAGATGACGTGCTTGTCGCGGACATGCTGCAGGTGCGTGAGCGCGGTGATCATTTTCTGACCCAGCTGTCCATACGCGCCTCGGCTGTCGGGCTTGCCGGTCTTCTCGCTGAAGGCCTGCGGCTGGGTCTTGCACCAGGCAAAGCACAGGCGCGAGAGCACGGTCAGGCTGTCAACAAAGTAGGTGTCGTACTTGGCCAGCTGCGTCGGATCGCCAAACTTGGTGCAGACGTGCTCGAAGTGCGCCTGCGAGAAAGCCTGCTCAGCGCTGGCGGTCGGCATGGGCCCGGCCAGGAACACCACCAGATCGCGGAACTCCGGCCAGGTGCGCGGACGCACCGTGTCGCCGGTCCAATCCCGCACCGACAGGTCGCCGGCCTCGAGATCCACGAACAGGGTGGTGCCGGCCGGCAGCGTGCGCAATTGGGAGGTTTTGCCGACGCCAGCCGGGCCGACCAATGCGACCTTGGCGCTGTGACGTTCCTTGAGCCGTTCTTCGGCGGAGATGATTGGCAGTGCCATCACGCCACCTCGCGGATCAGATCGGTCACGGCCGGATTCCAGAGAATCTGGTAGCCGGAATGTCCGTTGCGCGAGAACGGCAGCGCTTCTGCCCACTGCTGGCCGGCGTCGGTCAGCTCCCATTCGTCGCGGTCGTTCTTGAACTGAAAGCCCAAGGACTGCAGCCGTGTGTTGGTGGCACGCGCCGACATGTCCACACGTTCACCGACCTGCGTGGGATTGAGACTGCAGATTGGCTCGTTAGCCGCCGGCAGTACCTTGCGCAGGGATTCGACGGCCAGACCCGTATTCTCATGAATCACGGTCAGCGTCGCCGCCATGGCAATACCGGGTTTCACCCCGGGCACGCGGGCGATGGCCTCGCCGATCGACAGGAGGGCGTTGACCTTGTCCTGCGTAGGAGCGGGCAATGCAGCAACCGACCCGACTGACGCATACGACCCGGTTTTTCGGATGGAAGGCAGCACTTCGTGGGTGACCCAGCGCTTGAAGCGTTTGGCTTCGGGCTTGCGACTGCCCAGCACCAGATTGAACAGGCCGGACTCGTTCACGACGGTCATGTCCTGCGGGCCGCCAGGGGTGTGAATTGAATTCACCCCCTTTTCGTCATCGTCGAGACGCTCCAGCGCTTTACGGTCGAGGTTCAGCGTAGACAACACATCGGCTGCGACAAACGCCGGTTCGCCGTTGTCACCCATGACGACACGTACATTACTGGATTCAAAGTTGAAGGCGACGAGTTGGTTCATTTCGTCACCCCCACGGCGATATCGCCAACCGTTTCGGCACCCGGGTAGGTGTGCTCACGCGCAAGCGTGTACAGCGCTTCGAGAGCATTGCGGCGGCGATGAATCGCCGAGCTTTCGCGGTTCAGGGACTGGATCGCAAACGCAACCTCGTCGAGGGTGGCGTCCAGCAAGGGTTTCTCGACCGTGTTGCCGTAGCGGTCCTCGTAGCGGATGCTGGTGGCAAGGTGCTCGCCGACGAAGCCGCCGAGCTTGGCCTGAAGTGTTTGATGCAGGGTTGGGGTTTTCATTCTTGGTTCTCCTGTACAAGGGCAAGGCGATAACTGGCTTTGCCGGGTTTGACGGTGCGGGCCTTGGCGAACGTTTCCTTCAGAGTCGAAGGCCAGGCGTTGAAGCGGGACTCGGAAATCGAGTAGTCGATGTCGATGAAGTCAGCGACCTTGTCGCCGGTGGCAGCGATGCGTTGGGCGAAATCGGCCAGTGCGGCTTGATCCCACGCCACGCGCTTGGAGACATCGGCGGTGATTCGCAGCGGACCGTCGGTGAAGTGGACGGCGCCGAAATCCTTGCCAGCGTCGAGTCGGGTGGCGCGTGCCTGCTCGCCATAGGATTGCTCCATTGCGGCATCGAACTTGGCGCGCGCCTTCTTCAGCCAATCGATGGCGGTGTCGAGGTTGTGGTTGATTTCCTGCTTCTGGGCTGGGGACAACGCCGCCAATTGGCTTACAGACATCTCGGCAATGTCGGCGGGGAAGATGGTCATGTCGGTCATGGTCATCTCCCTCACTGGTACGCACGAGCGAAGGTCGAGTGGCGCGAGACGCGACGCTCGAAGGCCTCGATTTCGGAAATCAGGTAGGTGACACGAGCCCCGAGCTTGCAGAAGACGGGGCCGAGTTGTTCCTGGCGCCAGCGGCGCAGGGTTTTGACAGAGAGCCCCCAGCGGACGGCGAGCTCGTTTTCGTCAAGGGCGATGCGGGTGACTGTGTCCGGATTCGGACGGGTAAAATTTTTACTGCGTTGAACAGAGGGGGTTTGATTTTGCATTTGGAGCACTCCTTTCGTTGAAGTGCTCCTATTACCTCGCGTATCACCCTGCGATATTTCGCAGTAATCCCGCTGAAATCACGCAGAAATTACATGGCCGATTTCCTCAGACGATTTCCGGCTCGGCGGAAATCGCGTCTGTTTCCTCTGCTACAACCTGCTGATCTGGAGTGCCGATGTTTAACTCCCACAAACGTGACTTCGCCTTGCCGTTGGCACCACGGAGGTAGGTCTGCCATTCCGGCGCGCCACGGAAAAGCTCGGCCATCGTTCGGAACGTAACCCCAGACGCCGCTTCGATCTGCGGCCGTGTCCACTTACGCCGACCGGATTCCCAACTGTTCACGAAGACCTCGACCACGTCGATCCATTCCTTTTTGTCAGCGTCCAGGGGTCTGACCACGGGCCCACCAGCACACCGCTGCGTGCGTCGTCCTTTATCAGACGCGGCACATCGGTCACGATGGCAGCGTTCTGGCGGCGGCGCACCTCACCATCGACCCGAGACAGGTCAATCGAAACCTGCCCGTTAACCTCCTGCACCAAGGTGTCAAGCGATACGACAATTCCGGGGCCAAGGTATCGGCGCGATAAGCCCGGCGTGGTGGTCAGTACGATCGTCAAGCCCAGACTCGACTGCCGCAGCTCAGTGTCCATTTTATCGGCGTGCTTGGCCTCCCAGAGGCGCGACACGAGCGCGACGGGCAGACGCTGATCGCCCATGCGATAGTTGCCGAGCACGTAGGGTTCCTGTTCATCCACTGTCAGCGGTACGTCGACAAGTTGCTGTCTGAGCACTTGATCTAGCCGTTCGCGCAGATAGGATTTGTCGACCGTGTACCGGCACAGGTCTCCTTCGGAAAGCTCATAACGCTCACCCGTGAGCTCGTCCTGGGCCCAGGTGTTGGCGCTGTTGAAATTCACCTTGAGGCGTCGGAAGCCCTGTTGATCGTCATCACCATCGACGGGTAGGGTGATGTATTCACCTGGCGTTTTCTTCTTCAGCAGCCCCTTGGTCACAAGATCGGTCACAGGCAGGTCAAGCGCCATCAGCAAGTGACCGTCAACCTCATCAACAGCAAGATCAAGCAGCTTCATCTCGGCGCGGAACAGCGCCAAGTCCGCACCAACCTTGGCCGGTTCGACGCGTGTCCTGACGCCAAGCGAGGTCAAAATATCTTCGCCGCACCGACGCATCCGAGGGTCGGGAAACGTTAGCAGATTGCAGGAACCGCGCTGACCAATCGTGATGTCGAGGGCGCGATTTTCTTCCTCGCCATCAAATCGGATCACGAACGACAGCTTTGCCTCCAGCACGGAGCGGCAACTCGACAATGGGTTGCGCTCGCCAAAGTGCTGATCAGAAACTCCCCAGACGTTGTCGTTACCATTAAGCGCCAGCGTAATGCTGTGACGCGTATGGCCAAGCGTCACCGATAACGACGAAATCCACCCATCCAAAATTACGGCACCAGTGGCCTTTGCCGATTTGAGATCCACAGCCTTCTTGAACATTGACAGCTCGTAATTGACGGCATCCACCGGCTGTTTGGACAGAGGCTTCTCGAAACCGATCGCCGCAAATTGGTCCGCTAGACGTTTGGCGGTGTTTTGCTTGTCGGATAACACGTGCACTTTGTTTTCGGCGGGGTCGTACACCAGCGTTGCCTCAAGCGCGGGCGTGAATAGGAACAGGTCGCGCCGTCGGTCCTTCATCTGGCGCAGCAACTTCATCTTGCCTGGGTGATAGACGACCAGATAGTGGAGCCGGCGCTTCCCGGTTTCGTCGCCGTCATCCATCTCAAAATGGATGACCTCGCAGCTTTTCTTGGACTCGTCATCAAGACCGAGAATTTCACCGACACCCTCGTGCAGCTTTTCCGCGACCTCCGGTGTCCACACAAAATCGCGTCCGTCGCCGTCTCTCACGGTGAATCCGAGAAATTTTTTATGCCCGTGAAAGTGATGTGTGAGGTAGATGGTTTCTATCTGATCGAAGATACGCTGGGCTTTCACACGCAGCCAGATCAGGCGGGTCATCGCATCCGCCGTTTTTTCAAACGTGCCGATCTCCGGATGATTCTCGAATTCGATTTCCCTGAAGGCGTGCTCCAGCATTTCCTCAGTGCGAAAGTGCAGCAATTGAAGGAGTCGCACTGCCTCTTGGTCAGCGATCGTGATGTCTTCTCGTTTGACCGAAGGCATGGCCTCAAGCAGATCGGCACGGGCCAGGGGTTCTGGTTTGGACGTGTCGATAACACCCAGGAATGCAAATTTATCGACATGCGCCAGCAACGTAATTGACCTCACCGTTGCTGAATTGATCAGATCCGCGATGTGCTTGCTATTTTTTTGCGATTTCTTAGCCACTCAATGCTCCTTGAACAATACTGAGCGGCCGTCCTCCCTTTGATGGATGCCCCCAGCGTCAGATGTCTGTCACGGGATGATTCCCAACCTGATTTTGGTTTTGATGCTGGACAGCCAGTCGTCCCGGTATTGCAGGGCAAGGGCATCGAGATTGACCCGCCCGACGCCAGCTTTTCGAGCCAGATCCTCCAGCGAGCTCATGCAGTCGAGCCAGCCCAGCCCATTCGAGGCCACCAGAGCCGCCTTGTCAGCTGTCGTGACCACGATGACCTGAGAAGGCAGCAGTTTGTTGGCGAACAGCCAAGCAAAGAGATGCTTCTCACCATCGTCGAGCGTGCCGCACGACGGGTTGCTCAAGACCAGGGTCGCGAGTTCCTTGCGGGTGACCGAATGCCGGCCGGCAAGTCCTGCATTCAGGGCGGCTGGCGAAACCGCAACGTGGCGGGGATCACCAGGATTGCCGGTCAGTGTTTCTTCAACGCACTTCTCTACCGTCTCGATGGCGAAATGGTTGCTGATGGCCGTCCAGCACCCCGTGCGGAACGATTCGAGAATGACATTGGTGTCCGCGAAAACTCGGATTTTCGGCATACGTTGCTCACCTCACAGCTCAAACGGTGCAGTGAGGTCGTACTGAGCAAACAGCTCGGTCAACCCGCCTAAACCAAGACCCATTGCCTTTGCCGCTTTACGGGCCGACAGTCTTCCGTTCTCCAGAGCCTCGTGAAGCATCTTCACGAAAGTCGGTGAGAACCGCTTTGGCGGACCTGACACCGATGCCCGCTGCTTTTCTTGCGAAAGGGCGCGCCGGGTGTCGACACCGATGAGCTTGAGGTTGAACAGTCGCCATGCCAGCGTGACAGGTGCAACCCGTAGCAGAGCTGCAACTTCACAGAGATGCGCGATATCGTCGAGACGACCGCGTTCAATCAGTTTGTCAAGGGATGCAGCCGGCATCAGCAGCGTGGCGGCGAAGCTATTTGCCAGTTGCTCAATGCGCTTGCCTTTATTGCGGTCTTCGATGGAATTAGATTCCCGGTGCTCGGGTTTCATTGCATCCCAAGTCAGCGCATGAAATAGCTCATGAGCCAAATCAAAAAATCTGCGGGCTTCGCTCTCATTCCGATTGATCAAAATGACGCCCATCTCCTCAAGGTGACAGGTCGCCCCCGAGATGGATTGGCCATCGGCAGCGTCGATCGTATCGACGAACAGCACCGGAATGTCCAGTTCGCGCTCAATCTTGTCGATCAGGCTTTCGGCCGGGATGACACCTAAATCAAGCTCGGCAACCAGACTCTCCGCGCGCTCCTGGGCATCCTCGTAGGACGATTGAGCGGATAGCCGCAGTGCGCGTTTGAGCACACTTGCCCGACTGTCGCGCTGCTCTCGTAACCACCGAAGCAAACCAATCCACTGGCCGGCCTTGATCTCGAACCCATCCAGACCATCCTCTGGCACCTCGGGCGCGGCCCGCCAAGAAAACTGTGCCTCGCCGGCGACGGCAAACGGGTCGATGAAGAACTCAAGATCACGGTCAAGCAAGTCGGACAACGCCAACATTTCTTCTGGCTTGAGCGAGCGCTTCCCGTTCTCAATGTCAGAAACCGACTGCCGGTCGTTGAGCCCCAGGCCTTGAGTGAGTTGATCTTGTGTCCAGCCTTTGGCCTCACGCGCCGCTTTGACGCGGAAGCCGATTAGCTTTTGCGAGATTTTTTCGAACATGGCTGTGACCTCCTAAATCGGTATTTTATTCTTGCAAAACACAAAAAGCAAGAATTTATTGCGTTCTTAGTATTGCATGGTTTTGATTTACCCTGCATTGCCATCCTCTTCGGGGGATCGGGCTCAGTATTCATGACTGTTGCTATTCCTTGGAGCCGTCATGAAGAACCTCGAACTCGCATCTCCTCGGGAGATGAGCGCCAGCGCCCGTGCTGGCGAAATCACCACCATCCTTGCAGCCGCCATCGTCCGCACCCTCGTCGCAGACAATCCAAAACAGAGAGCAGAAGGACTTGTCTTCCTGCCCGACCAGAGCGTTCATACAACTCCCTATCAACAGGAGAAAATGTGATGAACGAAAAACAAGCATCCGTCGCAGCGCGGATTGCCGAACTGGCCTGCCTGCCGATGGCCGAACTCTGGTCGCTGTGGGATCGGTACTTCACGCGCCGCCCGGACTATCCAAACCGCACGCACGTCGAGTCCCGCATCGCTTACAAACTGCAAGAAGACGCCTTCGGCGGGCTCGCGCCCGAAACGAAGCAGCGTCTGGAAGCCATCGGCGCGAAGCATTCCAAAATCAAGTTGCGCGCCAAACCGCGCGAGTTCAATTTCGCGCCCGGCACGATCATTTTGCGCGAATGGGCCGAGCGGGAGCACCGCGTCACCGTCACCGCCGAAGGGCTTTTTGATTATGAAGGGCGTGCCTTCAAAAGCCTGACAGCCGTTGCGCGACACATCACCGGCGCCCACCAGAGCGGCCCCTTGTTCTTCGGCCTGGCTGGCAAGCGGGGTGCGTTATGAGCGAAATTGCCAACAGCAAGCCGCGCAAACGCTGCGCAGTCTACTGCCGTGTGTCCTCGGATGAGCGGCTCGACCAAGAGTTCAACTCCATTGATGCTCAGAAAGAAGCCGGTCACGCCTATGTTGCCAGCCAGCGCAGCGAGGGCTGGATTTCGATTGCTGACGACTACGATGACCCTGGTTTCTCCGGCGGCAACACCGAGCGACCAGGGCTCAAGCGGTTGCTGGCCGACATCGGACGGGGGCTGGTCGATATCGTCGTGGTCTACAAAATCGATCGCCTGACACGCAGCCTGGCCGACTTCTCCAAGATGGTCGAGGTGTTCGAGCGCCACGACGTGTCGTTTGTCTCGGTCACCCAGCAGTTCAACACCACCACGTCCATGGGACGATTGATGCTGAACGTGCTGCTGTCCTTCGCCCAGTTCGAACGCGAGGTCACCGGCGAGCGTATTCGCGACAAGATCGCGGCGGCCAAGCGCAAGGGGATGTGGATGGGCGGTGTGCCGACTCTGGGCTACGACGTCGAGAATCGTTTGCTGGTCATCAACGAGACTGAGGCAGCTGTGGTACGCCGCATCTTTGAGGAGATGCTGACCATCGGCTCGCCGACGCAGATTGCCGCCGACCTGACCGCCGAGGGCATTACCACCAAGGCATGGACGACGCAGGAAGGCCAGATCCGCACCGGGACGCAAATCGACAAGAAGTACCTGCACAAGCTGCTGCGCAATCGCATCTTCCTTGGCGAGATTTCTCACAAGGGGAAATGGTTCCCCGGCGTACACGCCGCCATCATCGACAACGGTCTGTGGGATCGCGTACACGCGGTGCTGTCCAAGGATTCGCACGGCCGGTCGGTGGAAACCAAAATCCGGTCGCGCACCGACGCGCTGCTGCGCGGCTTGCTTTACGCGCCGTCTGGCGAGCGGATGTACCCAACCTACTCGCGCAAAAACGGACGCAAGTACCACTACTACGTGTCCAAATCCGAGAGCAGATTCGGCGCGCCAGGCAAAGGTTATGAGCGTCTGCCGGCACCGGAAATCGAGGCGGCGGTGATCGCCCAGATTCGAACTGTGCTGACCAGCCCCGAATCTATCGCGTCGGTGGTGCGGTTTATCCAGCGCAACGGGGCTCAGATTGATGAGGCTACAACTGTCATGGCGATGGGCAGGCTGAACAACGTGTGGGATCAGTTGTTCCCGGTCGAGCGCCACCGCATAGCCAATCTGATGATCGAGCGGATCGACCTCGTCCATGTTGGCGAGGTGCAGGGCATCAAGGTGAAGTGGCAAGAGCTGGGCTGGAATAGCCTGGTCGGCGAGTTCGCCCCTCGCGGAATCGGCGCGGAATTACTGGAGGTCGAGGGATGATGGACGACTCACTGGAAACCTTCGTGCCGCTGGCATTCCACCGTCGCGGCGCGCGGCGGGTTGCCTCTGACCATCGCCATGTCCATGACGTAACCCTGCTGGAAGGTGTGGCGCGGGGGTTTTACTGGCAGCACCTCGTGGATACGAATGTGATGAAGAGCGGGTCGGATGTCGCGCGGGCGGAAGGGCTGCACTCGTCCGTGCCCAACGAGCTGATGCGCCTGACATTGCTCGCGCCAGACATCATCGATCTGTTGATGACTGGGCGGCAGCCACGCCGGATGAATTTGATCTGGTTCCAACGCAATCCGCTGCCTGTGAGCTGGGAAGCGCAGCGGCAGATATTGAAGCGCTTTGAGGAGGACGCATGAGCAAGAAGCACCGTGGCCGGATCAAGGGTGAACCGGTCACCTATCAACTGCCGACCCCGGCGGGCGGCGTGCAACTGGAAACCTTTGTGCCCTGGACGTTGGTGAAACGGGGCATCAAGATGCAAGTCATTACGCCACTCGACGCGCCTCAGGAATTCTTGCCAGAAGCACACCGAGAGCGGCTGGCTCGCGAATTGACGCAGGACACCGCGCTGCTGCGTGCCCTCGGGCTGGCCTATCACTGGCAGCGGTTGCTGGACGAGCAGAGGGTTGGCACGGTGGCCGAGATCGCGGAGGCCGAGGGCATAGACGTGACACAGGTGCGCCGCATAATGCGGCTGACCCTGGTGGCCCCTGAGGTCGTGGAAAGATTAGTCAGTGCGCCAGACGTCGTGTTGGAACAAGTAATGCGCCGTCCCTTACCCAATGTCTGGCGCGATCAGACGCGGGTGTTCGCGCCGACGGTGTGACGCATCAGTACCAGCGCCGGAAACCGCCTCGGGGCGGTCATTTCTCATTCGTAGCCCATCCCTAACTTCTGGGCCTCATTCGCAAGATCTTCCAACGCACGTAAGCGCTCGGGATCAATTCGCTGGCGCTGCTCGTAGGCCTCTGCGCGCTGCCTAAGATCCCTCAGTCGACAATTCCGAGCATCGCTAGCCCCATCCTTGGACAAGGTTTCGATCGCCTGCAGCACCGATTCATACTCGGTCTGGGACCGAATCGGCATTACATCCTTCACGTCCTTCATTGGCACTCCTCGTTGTATTGCGTCATGGTGCGCCCAGTCTGGATATTAGCCAAGCAATGAAAAGACGTACCGATTGTCGGCCGCTTTCACCAATTCTCAATCTCAACTGCTACAGCAGTTTTCAACTACAACCGCCCGGCTCCAAACCCGCGCCAGCAAAGGAAATGCCCTCGCGCACGCTCGCGAGACCACCAGAGAAAAAAGACAACAGAGAGCACCGGATTGGGTCGAAAACGACTGGTCGCCCAGCTTAACGCGCGCGAGGCAACGGCCCGAAACCGCGCCAACACTGGGGCTTCGGGCAAAAAAAATCCCAACCGATAAGAGTTGGGATTTCAAATAATGGTGGAGTCGGCGGGAATCGAACCCGCGTCCAGAAGCACTCTACAGACAGTTCTACATACTTAGTGCTGCCATTTGATTTAATCTTGACGACGCGGACGCACACGCTGCGGCAAGACGAGTTACCTATTATTTAATCCTGAGCCAAGTAACCCGACTCAAGACGATTCCATATGAATGTCCTTACTGCTGTTGCCAGCCCACCCTATGGACGAGGTAGTGTAAGGTTAGCCGGTATTAAGCGGCTAATGCGTACGAGTTATCGTTTGCAGTTATAAATTTCAGATTGTATTTACGAGGTAGTCTGGCCTCGGTATGCCCTGCACTGCTTTGCAACCCCTGTCGAAACCTGGTCGACCCCTAAGCCTTGCTAGTATACCTCAATAATGGGGATGAAAGCAGAGGATTCAAGTGCCAATTGCTGTTCAGGCTCTTGTGCGGACAAGTTCCAGTAATTCTTGGGGGGTGTTGAGTACTACGTCTGCTTCCCAGTGTTGTGGTTCCGTCGTTCCACAATAACCCCACGCGGCTGCGATACTCAGCATGCCTGCGGCTTTTGCGGCTTGGATATCACGCAAATCATCGCCAACATACCAGCAGTGCTGCGCGTCGATAGCGAGCTGCCTAGCCGCCTCTAAGAGCGGCGCAGGATGAGGTTTGGCGTGTGGTGTCGTGTCACCAGAGATAACGCAGCGGGCTTGTTTAAGATCAAGCAGTGGCACTAAGGCATTGGTGAAGCGCATGGCCTTATTTGTGACGATGCCCCAAGGTAGCTGCAATGCGTCTAATCCGCTCAATAGTGTCGGTATTTGTTCAAAAAGTTGACTGTGAATCGCAATAGCCGACGCGTATTGATTCAAAAACTCGATACGCATTACCTCGTATTCAGGAGCATCTGGCGTTACATTAAAACCTGCACCGATCAGCCCTCGCGCACCAGCAGATGCAAAGGGGCGCAGATGTTCATAGGGGGCGTGGGCGAGTTGACGGTTGCTACGCATGACATTGACTGCCGCGGCCAGATCTGGAGCGGTGTCCGCGAGAGTGCCATCGAGGTCAAATAAGATTGCTTTTGGTGTTTGCATGGAATCAGAAAGAATGATTCAGGTGCTGCGCATCAAGAAACTGACAGCGCCTGAATATATGAGAGCGGCGCTTTATCAGACTGGCTTTGTACAGGCAATCATGTAATTGACACTGGTGTCATTATTGAGTGAGTACATCTTGGTCAGTGGGTTGTAGCCAAGGCCTTTCATTACATGCAAATCTAAACCGGCGTTACGAACGTCTTGCGTCAGCTCCGCTGGGGTGATGAATTTAGCATAGTCGTGCGTTCCTTTTGGAAGTAACTGCAAGACGTATTCGGCACCAATAATTGCAAACAAGTAGGATTTGATATTGCGATTTAAGGTGGAAAAGAAGACGTGACCGCCAGGTTTGACCATCTTTGTGCATGCACGAATGATTGATGCTGGATCAGGGACGTGTTCGAGCATTTCCATGCAAGTGACGACATCAAATTGTCCAGGCTCTAGTTCTGCCATTTCTTCCGCGGGGATTTTTTTGTAGCGGACCGACACGCCAGATTCTAGACCGTGCAGATCGGCGACTTTAAGTGCTTTGTCAGAGAGATCGATCCCCGTAACGGTAGCGCCTTTTTTTGCCATGGATTCGGCAAGGATACCGCCGCCGCAGCCGACGTCAATAACGTTTTTGCCTGCTAATGGAATGCGTTGGTTGATCCATTCAAGACGCAAAGGATTGATTTCGTGAAGCGGACGGAACTCAGAGGTCGGGTCCCACCAGCGATGGGCGAGTTCACTGAATTTTTGAATTTCTGCTGGATCTGCGTTGATGGTAGACATGATGTAATCACTCTGGCACAAAGTGTGAATGGCAAAGAGCGTATTGTAGGCGATTCGGACACTTGCCGCATTAGCCGGCATCAATCTGGAAAGTGACAGACGGGGAAAAGGAGTTGTGGATGGGAGAGAGAAGGGAAGGGAGAAATAAAAAACCCCGCATTTGCGGGGTTTTTCAATAAATAAACCTGAGTTTAATTATTTAGTTACTGTGTGAGTACCAACAACTTCGATCTCTACACGGCGGTTTTTAGCACGGCCTTCTGCTGTTTTGTTGTCAGCAACAGGTTGTTTTTTGCCTTTGCCTTCTGTGTACACGCGGTTAGCTTCGATACCTTTAGTTACCAGGTACGCTTTAACTGCTTCTGCGCGACGGATGGACAATTTTTGGTTGTATGCATCTGTACCAACAGAGTCAGTGTGACCAACAGCAACAACAACTTCCAGGTTGATCTCTTTCAACTTAGCAGCCATGTCATCCAGTTGTTTCTTGCCTTCTGGTTTCAATACGGCTTTGTCGAAATCGAACAATGCGCTAGCAGCGAAAGTAACTTTTTCAGAAGTTGGCGCTGGAGCAACTGGTTTTGGTGCTGGTGCAGGCGCAACAACTGGTGCTGGATCTGGAGCAGGTGCTGGAGCAGCTTCTTTAACCAATGGTGCATCGCAACCTGGAACCGCATCAGCTGGTGTCCAGTAGCCAGTGCGCCAGCACAGACCAAACGGATCTCTAGCGATTACACCACGGCCGTCTTGAACGTAGCCGCTTTTTGGTGTGCTTGCTTTGATGTCTTGTTGTGCGGATGCAGAAAAAGAAGCCACTGCGGACGCTGCGATAACGAGCTTAACTAAAATTTTCATATTTCTCCTCTCGGGTGAGATTGAATTACCGCAGATAAACTGCGCAAAATGCTGCATAAAACCGGATGATACCACGTGCTTGATAACAATACCATTTCGTCAAACAGGCTTTTACCATTGATTGATATTTTGCCATAGATAAAAGGTGTATAGGTGTTCTTGTTAATTCATTAAAGCAACGAACGTAAAACTATGTCGTGTATTGGCAACGAAATGCCGGATGTTTGTTGATTTTAGGCTAATTTTAATCGAGTTTGAATAAGTTTCTTGAATTGTAAATCATTGTTTTGGCTCTCCTTGTGTTGTTATCCGGAGTGAATTTGTCGCTGTTTTTTATGTCATGCAATTGAGATTGGAGAAAGTGCTGAGGTTTTTTTTGTGTCGGAATGTAACCTTGGTCACTTTATGGACGCTTTTTTAAGGGGTGTTAAGTCATTCAAGGCTTGTTTTGCTGCGGCGCGATATTCGAGTCTGCTTTTCAACTGAATCAGCTGAAAGTTGTCAGGGATGCTTGATTGATGTGCTGAAACGCTATTTTGTGCCGCTTCAGGGGCTTGAGCATGTTAGAATCAAGAGTTAAACGCTACATCAATTAATGCCGTAAGGTTGCTTAAAAGCTGAATCTCAGTTTGAGTAACAACGTCATTTAAGAAGATGGCGTCATCATTTAACCAAGCTCTAATTTGCCGGCCTGCCAATGGATCAATTCGCAAAAGAAACACTCCCGATTTCCCTTGAAGAAGAAATGCGCAAGAGCTACCTCGATTACGCGATGAGCGTGATCGTAGGTCGAGCCTTGCCGGACGTGCGTGATGGCTTAAAGCCTGTACACCGCCGCGTGTTGTTCGCGATGCATGAAATGAACAACGTCTACAACCGCCCTTTTGTGAAATGCGCGCGCGTTGTCGGTGAAGTCATGGGTAAGTATCACCCGCATGGTGATGCTTCTATTTACGACACGCTGGTGCGTATGGCACAGGACTTCTCTTTGCGTTATACCTTAGTCGATGGTCAGGGCAACTTCGGTTCTGTCGACGGTGATAATGCTGCAGCGATGCGTTATACCGAGTGTCGCCTCGATAAGATCGCTAATGAAATTCTGGCTGACATCGAAAAAGAAACGGTCGATTTTGTCCCTAACTATGACGGTAAAGAAAAAGAGCCGTCTGTTTTGCCGACACGCATTCCTAACTTGCTCATCAACGGTGCTTCCGGTATCGCGGTCGGGATGGCAACCAATATCCCTCCGCACAACATCACTGAGGTCATCAACGGTGCTTTGCATGTGCTGCGTAACGCCGATTGCACGATCGATGAGCTGATTGAAATCATTCCTGCACCAGATTTCCCGACCGCCGGTATTATTTATGGCGTGTCAGGTGTTCGTGATGGCTATCGTACCGGTCGTGGTCGCGTCGTCATGCGCGCGAAAACGCACTTTGAAGAATTCGGTAAAGACAATCGTACAGCGCTGATCGTTGACGAGTTGCCATACCAAGTTAATAAAAAATCGCTGCTCGAACGCATTGCAGAATTAGTGCGCGACAAAAAGCTCGAAGGTATTTCAGATATCCGTGATGAATCGGATAAATCTGGTATGCGCGTTGTGATCGAGTTGAAACGTGGCGAAGTGCCTGACGTAGTGCTGAATAATCTGTACAAACAAACGCAGTTGCAAGACACGTTCGGTATGAACATGGTGGCGTTGGTGAATGGTCAACCAAAACTGCTGAATCTGAAGCAAATGTTGGAATGCTTCTTGTCACATCGTCGCGAAGTCGTGACGCGCCGCACTGTATTTGAATTGCGTAAAGCACGCGAACGTGGTCATGTTCTGGAAGGTTTGGCGGTTGCTTTGGCTAACATCGATGATTTCATCGCGATTATCAAGGCAGCTCCAACGCCTCCGATTGCGAAGCAAGAGTTGATGACACGTGCATGGGATAGCTCCATGGTACGTGAGATGCTGACACGCACAGCAGCAGATAATCCTGCAGGCATCGTTTCTTTCCGCCCAGAGAATTTACCTGCGCATTACGGTATTCAAAATGACGGTTTATACAAATTGTCTGATGACCAGGCGCAAGAAATCCTGCAAATGCGTTTGCAACGCCTGACTGGTCTGGAACAAGACAAGATTGTTAATGAGTACAAAGAGGTGATGGCAGAAATCGCTGATTTGCTCGATATTCTGTCTAAGCCAGAACGCGTCACAACCATCATCACTGATGAGCTAACCTTGGCGAAAAATGAATACGGCGAAGGCAATAAAGATGTTCGTCGTTCAGAAATTACGCACAATGCTACTGATCTCGAAACTGAAGATTTAATTACGCCGCAAGATATGGTTGTGACCTTGTCACACACCGGTTATATGAAGTCGCAGCCGCTGTCCGAATACCGCGCACAAAAACGCGGCGGTCGCGGCAAGCAAGCGACAGCAACTAAAGACGATGACTGGATCGAACAATTATTTGTGGCGAACACGCATGATTACATTCTGTGCTTCAGTAATCGCGGTCGTCTGTACTGGTTAAAAGTCTGGGAAGTACCACAAGGCTCACGCTCGTCGCGTGGCAAACCTATTGTGAATATGTTTCCGCTGCAAGATGGTGAAAAAATTACCGTGATCTTGCCGTTGTCAGGTGATAACCGTAGCTTCCCTGAAGATCATTACGTCTTTATGGCAACCAGCCTTGGTACTGTAAAGAAAACACCATTAACTGATTTCAGTAATCCACGTAAAGCCGGCATTATTGCAGTAGACTTGGATGAAGGCGATTTCTTGATTGGTGCAGCGTTGACCGATGGTAAGCATGACGTGATGTTGTTCTCTGATTCTGGTAAAGCAGTTCGCTTTGATGAAAACGATGTGCGTCCGATGGGTCGTACGGCGCGTGGCGTTCGTGGCATGAATCTGGACGAGTCACAGCAAGTGATTGCATTACTGGTTGCTGAAAATGAACAGCAATCGGTATTGACCGCAACTGAAAATGGTTTCGGAAAACGTACGCCAATCACAGAGTACACACGCCATGGTCGCGGTACGAAAGGCATGATTGCGATTCAGACTTCTGAGCGTAACGGTAAAGTGGTTGCTGCAACGCTGGTAGAAACTACTGACGAAATTATGCTGATCACGACAGGTGGCGTATTGATTCGTACACGGGTATCAGAAATCCGTGAAATGGGTCGTGCAACGCAAGGTGTGACACTGATTGCTGTTGAAGATGGTACGAAACTGTCTGGCTTGCAGCGTATCGTCGAAACGGATGCTGACCCTGATGTACCAGGATCAGTTGATGCTAGTGAAAACGAAGTTGATGTAACCAGTGCAGCCTCAGGTTCTGATACAGATACAGCGGAGTAAAGTATGACGGTCATCTACAATTTTTCAGCCGGTCCCGCGGTATTGCCGCAAGAGGTATTGCAGCAAGCCGCTGCCGAAATGTTAGATTGGCATGGTAGCGGTATGTCTGTCATGGAGATGAGTCATCGCGGCGCGGAATTCATGTCCATCATGGATGCCGCGCAGCAAGATTTGCGTGATTTGCTGGCAGTGCCAGCCAATTACAAAATCCTGTTTTTGCAAGGTGGCGGTCTGGGTGAAAACGCCATCGTACCGATGAACCTGATGGGTGCGCGTCCTGATGCGACGATTGATTTTGTGCATACGGGTTCTTGGAGTGGTAAATCTATCAAAGAAGCGCAAAAGTACGGCAAAGTGAATATTGCCGCTTCATCCGCTGATAATGGTTTTACCTGTGTTCCGGCGCGTGACAGCTGGAAGCTGACACCAGATGCCGCTTACGTGCATTTGTGTACCAACGAAACCATTGATGGTGTTGAATACCATTTTGCTCCTGATGTCGCTGCCGATACCAACGGTGCGCCGATTGTTGCTGATATGTCTTCGCATATTTTGTCGCGCCAGATTGATGTGAGTCGTTATGGTGTGATTTTTGGCGGTGCGCAGAAAAATATTGGTCCTGCAGGTTTAACGATTGCGATTGTGCGCGAAGACTTATTGGGGCACGCCTTGCCTTACTGCCCGTCTGCATTCGACTGGAAAATCATTGCCGATAACGGCTCCATGTACAACACGCCACCGACGTATGTGATTTACATTGCGGGCCTGGTATTCCAGTGGCTCAAGCGCCAAGGTGGTGTGGCAGCGATGGAAGAAAGAAACGTTGCGAAGGCACGTTTGCTTTACGATTATCTGGATTCAACGGATTTCTATGAAAACCGTGTGGAAAAAGAATTCCGCTCTCGGATGAACGTTCCTTTTTATCTCAACGATGAGTCCCTTAATGCCAGTTTTCTTGCCGCTGCCAAAGCGCGGGGTTTGCTGCAATTGAAAGGGCATAAGTCTGTTGGCGGGATGCGTGCGTCAATCTACAATGCAATGCCAATCGACGGTGTGCAGGCGCTGGTTCAGTTTATGCAAGACTTTGCGCGAACATCACGTTCGTAGTCACATTAAACTCACGCCAAACGGCAGCCTTTTCTGAGCATGGTATCCCCCATCACCTGGAAACCGTAGTGCTGCCGATCCAGACCAAAAGTCTGGCATGAATGCGTAACATATCACGCAGCTCACTTTCGTGTGAGCTGTCAATACAATGATCAAACACGGTTTTTAGGTGCAGCATGAGCGATAATAAATTACTCCCATTACGTCAAAAAATTGATGCTATCGATGCACAGATTTTAGATCTGTTGAATCAACGGGCATGCGTTGCCGAAGAAGTTGGGCACGTCAAGGCAGAAACCAATGCACCTGTGTTTCGTCCAGAGCGCGAAGCACAGGTATTGCGTAGCGTCGCCGAGCGCAATCCCGGTCCTTTATTAAGTGACGATATTCAACTGATTTTCCGTGAAATTATGTCGGCTTGTCGTGCGCTTGAGCGTCGCGTTGTCGTGGCATTTTTAGGACCTGTCGGCACATTCAGTGAACAGGCCGTGTATAAACAGTTTGGTCACGCGATTCAGGCATTGCCATGTGTGTCGATTGATGAAGTATTCCGTGCGACTGAAGCTGGCACTGCTGACTTTGGCGTTGTGCCTATTGAAAATTCCTCGGAAGGGGCAATCAACCGCACCCTCGATTTGCTGTTGCAAACCAGCCTGTCCATTAGTGGCGAGTTAGCGATTCCTGTGCAGCATAGTCTGATGAGTAAATCAGGCAACATGGAAGGGATCAGCCGCATCTGCGCGCACTCTCAAGCGCTTGCGCAATGTCAGGCGTGGCTCAATCAACACTATCCACATATTGAACGTCATGCTGTCGCGTCTAACGCGGAAGCAGCAAGAATGGCGAGTGGTGACTTTACGGTTGCTGCCATCGCTAGTGAAATCGCTGGGCAGCAATACAACTTAGGTATTGTGAGCGCACATATTCAGGACGATCCACATAACCGTACACGTTTTGCCGTCGTCGGACGATTGCATACAACGCCGAGCGGTAAGGACCAGACCTCGATCGTGCTGGCAACGCCAAACAAAGCGGGTGCGGTCTATAATTTGCTCGCACCATTGTCCAAGCACGGAGTATCAATGACTCGCTTTGAATCTCGTCCGGCACGAACTGGTAACTGGGAATATTATTTCTACGTTGATGTTGAGGGGCACGTACAGGATGCCAAAGTAGCTGCAGCCATGGCTGATTTGAACGATAAAGCGGCTTTCTTCAAAATTCTGGGTTCTTACCCTTGTACTCTGTGAGTGAGCGATGCAAAAAGTATTTAATCGCGTCGCTATTTTTGGTGTTGGTTTAATTGGTGGATCGTTTGCATTAGCATTGAAAAAATCCGTTGCGGTCAAGCAAGTCGTGGGTGTTGGCCGTAGCCAAGCATCGTTGGAAGTAGCGAAGCAGCTAGGTATTATTGATCATATTGCGACCTCCATTGAAGAAGCAGTGACTGGTGCTGATCTGATTCTGATTGCTGCTCCTGTTGCGCAGACAGAATCTATCCTGCGGTCAATTCAACCGTTTCTGCAAGCACAGACCATTGTGACTGACGCTGGTAGTACAAAGGCGGATGTCGTTGCTGCCGCACGTCGCGCCTTGGGTGACAGGATCGCCCAGTTTGTACCAGCACACCCTATTGCGGGGCGCGAACTGAATGGTCCGCAAGCTGCGCTGGTTGATTTGTATGTGGGTAAAAAAGCAGTCATTACCCGTTTGCCTGAGAACGCCGAGGATGATGTCGCCAGCGTTGCATGGGCGTGGCAACAATGTGGCGCAATCATTCATTATTTACAACCCGAACAGCATGATGCTGTGTTTGCGGCGGTCAGCCATTTGCCGCATCTGTTAGCGTACGCCTTGGTGGACGATATTGCGCGTAAACCCCATGCCGATACCTTGTTCCAATACGCTGCCAGCGGCTTCAGAGACTTTACGCGTATTGCTGGCTCCTCTCCGGAAATGTGGCGCGATATCACGCTGGCCAATCGCGTTGCAATGCTCGAAGAGCTCGATTCTTATATGGCGCGCCTTGCTGAGCTGCGTGCGTATTTGGTGCAGGCAGACAGTGCTGGAATTGAAAGCGTCTACAGTCGCGCTCAACAAGCGCGCCATAATTGGATTAGCGCGATTGAAGCAGCAGAAAAGCAGCATCGCGAAGGTGGTGATTGATTTCTGTGCTTCTCAGCGTGCCGCACATGTCATTTGGTTGCAATGTGGAGATAGAATCGCAAAAATGACCATTTTATGGCTCACATCAGATAAAAGTTAGAACGAGAATGACACAACACAATAAACACTACCCGCATTACGTTGATCTACAACCTGTCATGCAGGTGCAGGGAACAGTGCGTCTGCCTGGCTCGAAAAGTATCTCTAACCGTACGTTGTTGCTTGCTGCATTATCAGAGGGGGTGACCGAGATCAAAGACCTGTTGTCTTCCGATGACACCATGGTGATGTTGAATGCACTGCAAAAGCTCGGTGTGCGCTGGGAGCGCGAAGATGAAACGCAGAATTACATCGTACACGGCGTGAATGGAAATTTTCCACATCATCAGGCCGATTTGTTTATGGGTAATGCAGGGACAGCAATTCGTCCATTAGTCGCGGCCCTTGCTGTTATCGGCGGTGATTACGCCGTGCACGGCGTGGCTCGTATGCATGAACGTCCGATCGGCGATCTGGTCGATGCGTTAAATCATGCCGGAGCGCAGATTGACTACACGGGCAATCCTGGATATCCGCCGTTGCATATCCAACGCGGCCACATTCATGGGCAACGTTTGCAGGTCAAGGGCAATGTGTCGAGTCAGTTTCTGACGGCATTGCTGATGGCCGCGCCATTGATGGCGAAGATGCATGATGTGGAGATTGAAGTCGTGGGTGAGCTGATTTCTAAGCCTTACATCGAAATCACGCTGAACCTGATGCAACGCTTTGGTGTTGATGTGGCGCGTGATGGTTGGCAGGCGTTCACGATCAGACGTGGGCAACACTATAAGGCACCTGGCGTGGTGCATGTTGAGGGTGACGCCTCTTCTGCGTCTTATTTCCTTGCCGCCGGTGCCATCACAGGTGGTCCGGTCCGTGTTGAGGGTGTTGGCCTTGATAGTATTCAGGGCGATGTCCGTTTTGCTGAGGCCCTTGAGCAAATGGGCGCCTCTGTTACCCGCGGTGATAACTGGATAGAGGTGAAATCCAATGGCATATTGCGCGCAATTGATATGGATTTCAATCATATCCCTGATGCTGCAATGACGATCGCTATTGCTGCTCTCTACGCAGAAGGCACAACCACACTACGTAATATCGCTAGCTGGCGGGTCAAAGAAACAGATCGCTTATCGGCAATGGCAACCGAGTTACGCAAACTGGGCGCGGTCGTCGAGGAGGGCGCGGATTATATGACCGTTACGCCGCCTGCGCAGATCTTGCCTGCGACGATTGATACCTATGATGATCATCGAATGGCAATGTGCTTCTCATTGGCAAGCCTTGACGGTAAAGCAAGGCGTGGTGCTGTTGTCCGCATCAATGATCCGCAGTGCGTTGCTAAAACTTTCCCAGATTATTTTGAGGTATTTGCTAAAATTAATCACCGCGAGCTTTTTTAATTCAACGATCATTTTGCGTTGAATTAGCTGCAACTTATACAATGTCTTCGCAGTCGCCATGAACAAGAAATGATTTTTACGGAAATACACCAACATGTCACAACCTAGCCCAGTTATTACGATCGATGGACCAACCGCCTCCGGTAAGGGGACAGTCGCGCACCGTGTCGCCAAACATCTGGGTTATCACTACCTCGATTCTGGCGCGTTGTACCGATTAACTGCGTTGATGGCGCAGCAAACATCGGTTGCCCTCGACGATGAACCGGCGATTGCTGCATTAGCGCGTACGCTGCCTTGTCGTTTTAATCATGGTCACGTTTTACTCGATGACGTTGATGTTACCGAAGAGGTGCGGGCTGAAGCGATTGGTGTTGCGGCATCTAAAATTGCTGTGTTACCCGACGTCCGTAAGGCACTGGTCGATTTACAGATGTCATTTCGCAATACGCCTGGTCTAGTGGCCGATGGAAGGGACATGGGTACCGTGATTTTTCCGGATGCGCAACTAAAAGTTTTCTTAACAGCAAGTGCTGAGGCGCGCGCAGGTCGTCGATATAAGCAATTGATTGAAAAGGGAATTTCTGCTAATATGGAAAACTTGGTAAAAGATTTGATAGAACGTGACGCAAGGGATAGTGCCCGAACAGCAGCGCCTCTCAAGCCTTCACCAGATGCAATTATTCTCGATACGTCAGAAATTACCGCTGAACAAGCGGTGCAAAACGTGTTGGAATGGTTTGCAAAAACACAAAAATCTGCGTAATTTTTTAAAGATACGTGTGTTGTACGTCCCCTTTAATGAGGCAAGCTTGTTAAAGGGTTGTTTAACCTAACCCGGTAAATAGTGCCGTTGTGCTATTCCGGCTAACTCGTAAATATTATGTCTACTGTATTCATGTCCCAAGATTTCGCAACCGGTGCAGACAGCTTCGCAGCTTTGTTCGAAGAGTCCCTGTCACGTCAGGATATGCGTTCCGGTGAAGTGATTTCTGCTGAAGTCGTTCGTATCGACCACAACTTCGTGATCGTGAACGCAGGCTTGAAGTCTGAAGCCTTCATCCCTGTTGAAGAATTTAAAAACGACCAGGGTGACCTGGAAGTTAATATCGGCGATTTCGTTTCCGTAGCGATTGACTCGCTGGAAAACGGTTTCGGCGACACTATTTTGTCCCGTGACAAAGCTAAACGTCTCGCTTCCTGGCTCGCGCTGGAAAAAGCGCTGGAGTCTGGCGAGATCGTTACTGGTACAGTTAATGGTAAAGTTAAGGGTGGTTTGACTGTTCTGACGAACGGCATCCGCGCTTTCTTGCCAGGTTCTTTGGTTGATACACGCCCAGTTAAGGATACAACTCCTTACGAAGGCAAAACCATGGAATTCAAAGTTATCAAGCTTGACCGCAAACGTAACAACGTTGTTCTGTCCCGCCGTGCTGTTGTTGAAGCATCCATGGGCGAAGAGCGTCAAAAATTGATGGAAACTCTGAAAGAAGGCACAGTGGTTACTGGTGTTGTTAAAAACATCACTGACTACGGCGCGTTCGTTGATCTGGGTGGCATCGATGGCTTGTTGCACATCACCGACTTGGCATGGCGTCGTGTACGTCACCCTTCCGAGGTGTTGACAGTTGGTCAAGAAATCACTGCAAAAGTATTGAAATTCGACCAAGAGAAAAACCGTGTTTCTCTGGGCGTAAAACAATTGGGCGATGATCCATGGACAGGCTTGTCCCGTCGTTACCCAGCGAACACACGTCTGTTCGGTAAAGTAACTAACCTGACCGACTACGGCGCGTTCGTTGAAGTAGAACAAGGTATCGAAGGTCTGGTACACGTTTCCGAAATGGACTGGACAAACAAAAACGTTGCACCAAACAAAGTAGTTCAATTGGGCGACGAAGTTGAAGTCATGGTTCTGGAAATCGACGAAGAACGTCGTCGTATCAGCCTCGGCATGAAACAATGTAAAGCTAATCCTTGGGATGATTTCGCGATCAATCACAAGAAAGGCGACAAAGTTCGTGGCGCAATCAAATCTATCACTGACTTCGGCGTGTTCATTGGCTTGTCCGGCAACATCGACGGTTTGGTACATTTGTCTGACTTGTCCTGGAACGAAGCTGGCGAAGAAGCAGTTCGCAAGTTCAAGAAAGGTGACGAGCTGGAAGCCATCGTTCTGGCAATCGACGTTGAACGTGAGCGCGTTTCCCTGGGCGTTAAGCAATTGGAAGGTGACCCATTCAACAACTACTGCGCAATGAACGACAAAGGTGCGATCGTTGTTGGTACAGTGAAATCTGTTGAAGCTAAAGGCGCAGTCATCCAATTGGCAGACGACGTTGAAGGCTACCTGCGTGCATCCGAAATCTCCCGCGATCGCGTGGAAGATGCTGGTACACACCTGAAAGTTGGCGATAGCGTTGAAGCGTTGGTTCTGAACATCGACCGTAAAGCTCGTGGTATCCAGTTGTCTATCAAAGCTAAAGATAGCGCTGAAACACAAGAAGCAATGCAAAAAATGTCAACAGCCGTTGACGCTAACGCAGCTTCCGGTACTACAAGCCTGGGCGCGTTGTTGAAAGCTAAGCTCGACAACAAAAACTAAGCTCAATCTAGTCATTAGGTCTCATACATATGACGAAGTCGGAGCTGATTGCTCGTCTGGCAGAGCGGTATCCACAACTGGTAGCTAAAGATGTGGATGTCGCTGTCAAAACCATACTTGATGCGATGTCCGATGCCTTGGCAACAGGGCAACGCATCGAAATCCGCGGTTTTGGTAGTTTCGCTCTGAACAGTCGTCCACCAAGGATAGGTCGTAATCCTAAGTCTGGCGATAAAGTGATGGTTCCTGAAAAACGGGTGCCGCATTTCAAACCAGGTAAGGAATTGCGCGAACGTGTCGATGCCATGGTAGGGCAGCTGATTCGAGATGATTAGACGGGTCGTCGGACTTTGCGATTGACGCAAAATAAAGAACGGTATATCGGTTTTTCCGGTATGCCGTTTTTTTTCAGTACAATGTCTACTTTTTTAGTAATTTAGTTCACAATAAAGATATTCGCCATAGGCGATAGTGACCTTCATGTTATGTTGAAATGACGAAACGTTTTGTGGTGTTTGTGCATGATGTTCTGTCGTTTTGTTCTGAGTCGTTCAAGCTTGAAAGATGCTTAGCATCTCACAAACGTGACAGCTGCTGATTGCTTCTCAATGCGTGTTGAAGTGGCTGTAACTTGCTGTTTGAATACCCTCAAGCAGGATTATATTCTGTCTAAGTTGTCTATTCTTTTAGGATGCGTCCATGAAATATGTTTCCCGGCTACTTACCTTTATCATTTTTGTGATGTTCTTCGGATTTGCATTAAAAAATGATAGTGAAGTCACGCTCCATTATTTTTTTGGATATGAACAAAAAGCACCGTTAGTGATCATGCTGTTGGTATTTTTTGTTTGTGGTGCGGTTCTTGGGATTTTAGCCATGGTGCCGATGATTTACCGCCATCGTCGTGACCTGCATCGCCACAAAAAGACACTGGCTGAAATTGAAAAAGAGCGTGAAGAGGCGGAGCGTGCTAGCACACAGGCACCACAACCTGATAGCATTCGTAACACTTGAAATTAGACTTGGCAGCGTGTTGCTAGCCCAGTATTAGAACGCGTGCGCGGTCTGAAATCGTCGGTCTCATCTTCGATCTCATTGTTGGCTATTTGAAAGAAAATAATAAAAAATGGAATTTGAAATTTGGTGGTTGATCGGTATCCCTTTGTTTTTTACGTTAGGGTGGATGGCTGCCCGCGTCGATATCCGTCAGTTGTTATCGGAGTCACGTAGTTTGCCAAATGGGTATTTTAAGGGACTTAATTTCTTGCTCAACGAGCAACCTGATAAAGCAATTGATGCGTTTATTGAAATTGTTCGTCTTGATCCCGAGTCTGTTGAGCTGCATTTTGCACTGGGTAATTTGTTTCGTCGTCGCGGTGAAACTGAACGTGCTATCCGCGTGCATCAAAACTTGCTGGCTCGTCCCGACTTGCCCATTGAACAGAAGACCAAAGCGCGATTCGAACTTGGTCAAGATTATTTAAAAGCAGGGTTGCTTGACCGCGCTGAAGAAACTTTTACGGTATTGCTGTCCGGCCAATATGAGGCACAGGCACGACGCGCTTTGCTAGAAATTTACCAGCGTGAAAAAGAGTGGGCGAGAGCAATTGATGCTGCACACGCCCTGCAAGAAGCAGGTGCTGGCGGTAGGCAAAAAGAAATAGCGCAGTTTTACTGCGAAATCGCCGAAGATGAATTGGTTCATACCAATGCTGAGGCAGCGCTGGCCATGCTTGATAAAGCATTAGCAACGGATCGCAACAATGTAAGAGCGACGATCTTGTATGGTGATGTTTATCAGGCGCATGGCGATACCGAGAAAGCTGTGTTAGCTTGGCGTCGCGTCGAACAACAAAGTGTTCCGCATGTCGCGTTGGTTGCGCAGCGTTTGATGGATGGCTATCGTAAGTTAGAGCGTCCACAAGAAGGCCTGAATTTATTAAAGAATTATCTCGCCGAAGCGCCTTCGATCGATTTGTTGGAGGTCGTGTTTAAAGCGACGCTGGAATTAGACTCAGTTGCTGCTGCCAACCAATTGGTCCGTGATGAGTTGCGTCGTACCCCAACTTTACTTGGGTTAGATAAGTTGCTTGACGCACGCATGCTCGATGCGCCGCCAGAGGTTCGGCCTGAGTTAGCTATTGTGAAAAATTTGGTCCATGGCTATGCCCAGAAGTTGGCTCGTTATCAGTGTTCACATTGCGGTTTTAAAGCCCGTCAGTTTTATTGGCATTGCCCAGGCTGTAGTCGTTGGGAGACATATCCGCCACGCCGTACAGAAGAATTAAACGTCATGAACTAAGTCATGAATTACGTGGTGTGACGTCATTGTTGTTGCGTTGTTTAAAGAGGTTTATTGCTTTCAAGCTGTCGCTTTATGTAGTCGTTTGATATGGGCTCTTTTGAAAATCGGTACAGAGTGACTTCTTGAACACCTAAAATAACATCTGCATTTTTTAGATTGTGATCACAAAATGAAAATTACTATTATTGGTACTGGCTACGTTGGTTTAGTGACAGGTGCTTGCCTCGCTGAATTAGGAAACGATGTTTTTTGCCTTGATGTTGATGCCAGAAAAATCGAGATTTTGAACAACGGCGGTATTCCGATTCATGAGCCAGGCTTAGAAGAAGTCGTTGCTCGTAATCGTGCCGCAGGCCGGATCCGTTTTTCGACAGAGGTTGAAGCGAGTGTCGCGCATGGCGATGTTCAGTTTATTGCCGTCGGTACACCACCCGATGAAGATGGCTCTGCTGACTTGCAGTATGTGCTCGCCGCTGCACGCAACATCGGCAAATACATGACTGGTTTCAAGGTTATCGTTGATAAGTCAACGGTACCAGTGGGAACCGCTGACCGCGTCGGTGCGGCATTGCAGGGTGAATTAACGACACGCAATTCTGAAGCAAGTTTTTCGGTTGTGTCTAATCCCGAGTTCTTGAAAGAAGGTGCCGCGGTAGAGGATTTCATGCGACCTGATCGCATCGTAATTGGCTGCGATAGCACCCCTCAAGGAGACAAAGCGCGTAGCATGATGAAGAAATTGTACGCCCCTTTCAATCGCAATCATGAGCGTACTTACTGGATGGACGTGCGCTCCGCTGAGTTCACTAAATATGCTGCCAATGCGATGCTGGCGACCCGTATTTCGTTTATGAATGAACTAGCGAACTTGGCAGATCATGTTGGTGCGGACATTGAAGCGGTACGTCATGGCATTGGCTCTGATCCTCGCATCGGACATAGCTTCTTATATGCAGGCTGTGGTTATGGTGGTTCTTGCTTCCCGAAAGACGTTCAGGCACTCGAACGTACCGCCCAGGATTACGGCTTAAATTTGTTGATCTTGCAGGCGGTTGAAGCGGTCAATGCGCGTCAGAAACAAGTGCTGGGCAAAAAAATCTTACAACGGTTTGAGCAAAATCTGCAAGGCCGTCATTTTGCAATTTGGGGACTGGCATTTAAACCCAATACTGATGATATGCGCGCGGCATCCTCCCGTGTTTTATTGGAAGAGTTATTACGCAGCGGCGCCACAGTCGCGGTGTATGATCCGGTCTCGATGGAAGAGGCAAAACGGGTGTTTGCGTTGGATTTTGCTGATAGTCCTGAATTACTTTCCTCCATTCGGTTTGCAGAAAATCCGATGGATGCCTTAGATGGCGCTGATGCATTAGCGATTGTGACTGAATGGAAGGCTTTCCGTAGTCCTGATTTTGATCAGGTAAAAGCCCGCCTTAAGCAGCCAGTGATTTTCGATGGACGTAATTTGTTTGAGCCTGGAATCATGACCGAAATTGGTATTGAATACCATGGTATTGGCCGTTCTGTTCTCACCCGTAAATGAGATCAATAGTTATTGGAACAGCGGAACAAATGAAACACGTCGAACAGTCAGAACAAATCATGTCTTCAGATCAAAAGAAAAAGCGCATTTTAATCGCCGGCGATGTCATGTTAGATCGTTATTGGTTTGGTGAAGTTAATCGTATTTCACCGGAAGCGCCAGTACCTATTGTCCGGGTAGAGCGGCGTGAAGAACGTCTTGGCGGTGCCGCTAACGTTGCTCTCAACGCCGTTGCTCTCGGGGTTGGCGCTGGGTTAATGGGGGTTATTGGTGACGATGAGGCGGGTAATACGATCAATGGCTTATTAGATAAATTTGGTATTACGAGCTATCTGAGCCGTGATACGCAGATTTCTACCATTATTAAGTTGCGTGTGATTGGGCGCCAGCAACAGTTGATTCGTATTGATTTTGAAGAACGTCCGACCGAGCAAATTCTCAAGGATAAGTTAAATCGTTTCAATGCGTTGTTGAGTGCGTCTGATGTCGTTATTTTTTCTGATTACGCCAAAGGCAGTCTGGTTAATGTAACGACCATGATCGAAGCGGCGAGAAACGCTGGCAAGTTGGTGCTAGTTGATCCTAAAGGTAGCGACTTTGCGCGTTATGCAGGCGCTACCTTACTGACGCCAAACAAATCCGAACTCAAACAAGTTATCGGGGAATGGTATAGCGAAGAAGAGTTGACTGTCAAAGCGCAGAAGTTGCGTCAGGATTTACGTTTGGAGGCATTGCTGTTGACACGATCTGAGGAGGGAATGACGCTTTATACTGAAAATGATATTGTCAATGTTCCTGCGATGGCACGTGAGGTGTTTGATGTATCTGGTGCTGGTGATACAGTCATTGCCACCATGGCTGTGATGATGGCGAATGGCATGCGTATGCAAGATGCTGTCGTCATTGCTAATCGTGCTGGAGGCATCGTTGTTGGAAAGCTCGGTACAGCCACTGTTTCTCACGAGGAATTGTTTCCGGTCGAAGCAGCATTAACATAAATAACAAAAAAATCGTCAACCTAATTCTTGCAGAACCGTTAATTCACGCAGGAGGAAAGTTGATTTTTTAGTCGATTTTCTGGGGTTTTGATTTGATAACCACATGTAGGGAGTCGTTTGTATGTTTAAAAAAATATTGCTGACTATCGCAGGCATGATTGTGACGATGGGTTTTGCCTTTGCTGATGTTGATGTCAATAAGGCTGATCAGGCAGCGCTCGATGGTATTAAAGGAATCGGTCCTGCAAAATCTAAATTAATTCTTGCAGAGCGAACGAAAAACGGTAATTTTAAAGACTGGTCTGATTTTCAAACCCGAGTCAAAGGCATTGGTGATAAGAACTCTGTAGCACTTTCTGCCGCTGGTCTGACAGTTAATGGGCAGGCTAAACCTGGTGTCGCAACAAAGTCAGCTACTGCCGATAAAGTAGTGACAAAAGCAGTGAAGGTTGATGCAAGCGCAGCTGTTGCGAGTGCTAGTGCCAAAGCATTACCTAAAGATGTAAAAACGAAATAAGTACTCCATGCTTGTAATGAAAACCTCTGATTGATTATCAGAGGTTTTTTTTATTTACTTATTTGAAGAATGTATAAAGTAGATCGAGAGTGCCGGTTAAGTAGTAAGTAGTTAATTAAAATACTTTTTACTGAAAATGAGCGATGATGGATGCAGATCTTCAAAAGTAGCGGGTGGTAAAAAAATGACGAATAGTGCGCGCATTCGCTGCTGCGTTTAGAATGCATGTTTGACCATTGAGAGACAATGAAATGGCTTATCTGACGATAGAAGACACAATTGGAAATACCCCGCTGGTGCAATTAAAAAGAATCCCCGGCGCGGAGAATGTACTTCGTAATAATATTATCCTTGGAAAACTGGAAGGAAATAATCCTGCGGGCTCGGTGAAGGATCGCCCAGCGCTGTCGATGATCAAGCGGGCTGAAGAGCGCGGTCAGATTAAGCCTGGTGATACGTTAATCGAAGCAACGAGTGGCAATACGGGTATTGCACTGGCGATGGCTGCTGCCATGCGTGGTTATAAGATGATTTTATTGATGCCTGAAAATCTCAGCATCGAGCGCCGTCAAAGTATGGCGGCGTATGGCGCTCAGATATTATTGACACCCAAAACAGGTGGGATGGAATATGCTCGTGATCTGGCTGAACAGATGCAGTCAGAAGGTAAGGGGGTGATCCTTGATCAGTTTGCTAATGCCGATAATCCTCTGGCTCATTTTGAAACAACCGGCCCTGAGATTTGGCGAGATACCGAAGGACGTGTTACGCATTTCGTTAGCGCGATGGGGACGACTGGGACCATTATGGGCGTCTCTGCTTATCTTAAACAACAGAATCCTGACGTCCGCATTATTGGCGCACAGCCTGAAGATGGCTCGCAGATTCCTGGTATTCGGAAGTGGCCTGAAGCCTATTTGCCAAAAATTTACGACAAAGCGCGTGTTGATCAAGTGGAGTCAGTAACGCAATCTGATGCTGAACATATGGCGCGCCGAATGGCGGTTGAGGAAGGTATTTTTTGTGGTATTTCTGCTGCAGGGGCTTGCCAGATTGCACTGAGAATCGCTCAAACCGTAGAAAATGCGACGATTGTGTTTATTGTCTGTGATCGCGGCGATCGTTATTTATCGACGGGCGTCTTTCCTGCATGATAAAAAGGCGTGCAGTTTGAATTGACTAAACATTGCGTGAAGAATTGAATGTGTTTGATCGGGGCGACCTCAGCGGTGCAAGGCGTTCCGGGTCAGGCGCTTATGTATGTCTTCATTCATCAAAGACACCTCTTTGTTGCATGTTTCTTATAGGTAAAAAAATACCGAAATTACTAATCAGTAACTTCGGTATTTTGCCTTTGAAATACGGGTAGTATTAAAGGTAATATTGTCAGTTGCGCTTAAATTAAGCTGCATCTTTCGGTTTGAATTGCTTATCGCTGATACGGAACTTAGCACGACGATCACCCATCAGTTCACGCAGTTCTTTGATGCTAACATCGCTGATTTCATGCATACGAATCAACAAGGATGCGCCAACCGGCAAGCGACGATGTCTGATTTTACTAATTACTGGTGGTGCAACTTCCAGTGCTCGTGAGAGCGCTGCGTCATTCTTTAAATGCAATTGCTTAATCAGAGTATCCAAAAGATTATTTGGATCGTAGTCTATTTCATCCGATTCAAGCTGGGTCAGATTTGCCATAATTACCTCGCTGTCTAGTCTATTGATGCTGGATTTAGTTGCTTCAATGAGAATTAATCATACGGTAATATTGTATCTTTAAAATAGAAAAACCTTATCATAAAAATAGCAAAAAATTGTTAAATCTATTGACACATTGTATCAGTTGCATGCCATTGTATTAACGAGATTTAATCACTGTAGTTTAATTCATAATAAAAAAAAGCATTTTTTTTAAAAATGATGGATGAGATCAACATCTTCTTGTCGCAAGGATATTAATACCATGCAAATCAAGTATTGGGCAAAATGTTCTTTAGATCAATTGGTATAACTGAAATATATTGTTAAAAATTGTTTGTAAGTCGATAAGTGTGCTTAATTTTCTCTTGCTGCACGAATCACTCGTCCCAGATCTATCACTGACATCGCATAGAAGTAGCTGCGGTTATACTGGGTAATGGCGTAAAAATTGTCAGTTCCTAGCCAATATTCAGTCTTATCTTCACCGTTTTGTAAATTAATCACACCATAATGTATGCCATCGGGGGCATCGCTGCTGGCCGTTGTTACCAATTGTTTTAAATCTGCCAAAGAGTAAGTCGCACGCAAGCCTTGTGCAAGTGCGGTATTCAATTGTTCTTGCTCCTCAGTCGCGACGATCAGTGTTGCTGGAAACACTGTCGGTAAATTGCGTTTCCAGCCATGCTGCATAAGATAATTGGCAACACTGCCGATGGCATCTACCGCAGAGTCGTTTAATTTGATCTGGCCATCACCATCAAAGTCAACGGCATATTGCCTGATACTACTCGGCATAAACTGGGGGAGACCAATCGCGCCAGCATATGACCCTTTAAATGCTAAAGGATCGGCACCGGATTCTTTAGCGATAAGCAGAAAGTTTTCCAGTTCGGCCCTGAAAAATTGCATGCGAGCGTTACGTGTTGGCGTATCTGGGTAGTCGAAGGCGAGGGTCGTTAAGGTATCTATCAACCGGAAACTCCCGGTATTTTTTCCAAAAATAGTCTCAACGCCAATCAGGCCAACAATAATTTCTGCAGGTACACCATATTGTTGTTCTGCTCGTGCGAGGACATCCGCATACTTATTCCAAAAAGCGACGCCAGCATCAATCCTATGAGGCTCCACAAAACGGGCGCGGTAAGCTTTCCAGTTTTTGGGCTTGCCGGGTGGCGCTGGACGCATGAGTTGTCTTGCTGTCTCTACATAACGCGCCTGGTCAAACAGCGGTACAAGCTCAGCTTCCTGGAAGCCATGTTTGCTAACTATTTCGTTAATAAAAACGGCAACTTCTTTCCATTGTGAAAAATGGACGTATTCAGCTTGATCTTCTGTTTTTGATGTCGCCGTTTTGGGCGCTTTTTTAACATTGCCAGCGATCGCATCAACAGGGAGTGCCGACGTGCTGACGATCGCGAGGCTGAGACCGGAGAGGAGGAGTAATTGAGGAAATTTCAAAATACGTATTTGCAAGTTAATGGCAGGCAGCCAGCAAGGCTTTCAACCCTTGAACAACACGACGTTCCGATAAGTCATGCTTACCGTACTTCGCAGCGATATAAAAATTCAAAAAACGTTCGACCGGTGGCAACCGATCAGCTGGCAACACGATTTTCAGACGCTGCAAATAAGCCGCTGGTCCTTCCTCGATGCTGCGCGAAGCCGTCTGTTTTGCCATCTTAGTACAGAACGAAAAGTATACTCTATCCAATGCAGTGAGAGTGGCTTTGTTGCGCGTAAGTGGGAAGGCAATCATCGCAATGAATAAGCTGCCTGTAATAAAAAAGAGCAAACTGAGTTGTGCCCAATCGATATTCTTGAAGCCTAACGAATCAAGTAAGCTACGCTGCGTATTGTGATTGTAATTCAACACCCATTGGTTCCATGAGTTATTGAGCGCATTCCAGCGCATATGCAGTGCATTTACCCAAGATATACCCGAAAAAGCGTTGCCCACTAAGCCTGCAAATCCGCGTTGAGGAATTGCTCTTGCAAGATTTTGCATCACCCTTTCTGGTGCTACCGCAGCCGTGGGATCAACTCGGATCCAGCCCCTGTTCTTAAGCCAGACCTCAGCCCATGCATGGGCATCAGATTGACGAATTTCAAAATAGCCGTCCACGTCGTTGAGATATCCACCTTGATAGCCTGTAACGATACGTGCTGGTATTTTTGCTGCTCGCATGAGATTGACGAAGGCACTCGCATAATGTTCACAAAACCCAGCACGGCTTTTAAACAGAAAATCATCCACACTATTTATGCCAAGAAGCGGAGGCTCTAACGTATAAGTGAAGGCTTCTTTTCGGAAAAAATTCAATACAGCATTGATCAGGTCATTGTCGTTGCTATAGCGCTGACGTAATTCAGTGGCGAATTGATGCATTTGTGGATTGTAGCCATTGGGCAGTTGCAATGACTTGTCCATATCGCTAGGAGAGACGTTTGGTTGCAAACGATATTGTGGTGCAGAGCTTATCTCATAGCGTCGTCGTTGTACGATGGGCTCGAGGCTGCGTAGTTCCATCGATTGGCTCAGCTCACCAACACGGCCTTCGCTCACTATGGGGAGTCCGGTCGGCAAATCGAGAGCAAACATCCAGCGCTGACCTTGTGGTTCAAGAATGATTTCTTGCTTGATTGTTTTGCCGGAAAAATCAAGTTCTGCTGACGGTTTACTTGAGTCTGTAGGGACTGGGCGCCAGGTTTTACCGTCAAAATCGGTCATCACTACGCCACGCCAGTAGAGTAGAGACTTATTTGCAATGGGTTGGTCGAATTTGGCACGAAAAGCAATCTCTTCAGATAACACCAAATTGCTAATGCCGCCAGGTGCCATCGTATCGGATAACCCAGAACGACCATTGTGTGCGTCATTTGGTAAACCCCAGAGCGGACCTTGAATTCGTGGGAACAGCAGAAACGCACATAGCGTCAAGGGAATCGCAAAGGCGATGAGGGTGCCGATCAGTTTGAATTTTTGCTTCAGTGATGGTACGAGTCCGGTATATTGAAACGCTACCTGTGCTGTTAATAATAATGTGGTTGCAAACAAGGCAAAAAGGGCGGAGGCGATCGTTTGCTGATAAAAGAAACTACTGAGCAACAAAAAAAAGCTTAGAAACAGGACCACAAACAAATCGCGCTTGGCGTGCATTTCAAGTAGTTTGCAGGTCAGCAGCAACACTAGCATCGTTACGCCTGCTTCTCTGCCTAAAAAGGTATGAAACGTTTGATAAACGCCAAGCATTAATACAGCCGCAATTGGCAATAAAAACCAGGATGTTGGCAAGCGACGTCCTGTGAGTGTCAGCCATGCGCGCCAAGCGAGCATCGCACCACATGCGGGCGTCACCCACCAACTGACATGACCTGTATGTGGAAGCAATACGAACAGGCATGCACTCAGGAGCAACAACGTATCAGCTTTGTCACGGCTTAAAATGGTAGAAGAGAATCCTAATTGCATCGATTTACAGTTCAAAGAGTGCTAAGGCCCGAAGGCAGGCATCGCGATGGGCGGGGCCTTGTGTTGGTGCAAAATCGTTGTTGCCAAGCCGAAATCCGTAGGAAAGACCATTGCGATCGGCTTCGAGTACCCAACTGGTCATGCGAGCAATTTTCAGTTCGGTATCCATGATGCGCGGCAGACCGGCATAGTCGATGATTACATCACTTCCTGAACCACC
Organism: Undibacterium sp. RuRC25W; assembly: GCF_049339825.1. NCBI lineage: Bacteria > Pseudomonadati > Pseudomonadota > Betaproteobacteria > Burkholderiales > Oxalobacteraceae > Undibacterium > Undibacterium sp. RuRC25W. The sequence continues at coordinate 90,842 of NZ_JBMPPD010000012.1, forward strand.
AGCAAACTGCTTCGTGACCAGTTGACCACCCAGTGCCGTATCAATGCGAGCAATCTGCTTCCAGGCTAAGTGCTTCATTGGGTCTCCTGGCTGATAGACGCGCACGCCAGCAAAATCCTCTTGGCCAGACTGCCCTTGGTCCGCTTGCTGGTTGTTACCGGAGAGAGGTAAGGGCGGCGCGTTTTGTTCTGGTCTTGGATATACCAAGGCCTGTGCGTCTGGCAGCCAAGTGCTCCAGACCCGCAATAAGCCAAGTGGAAACCAAGTCTGCAAGCGTATGCGCGGAATTGGCTGCCATCCACGCTGCTGGGTCGGATAGCTCAGTTGCAGTGTCATTTGACTTTGTGGTGCGATGTCCACCGCCTTTTCAGGATGCCCTTTTTCTGCAACGCCTACCCAGATTGCATACCGTTGGTGGTTGCGACGATTGATCAGAAAAATCGTATATTGCGTCTCCTCACCAGCAAAGACTGCTTGCGCAGGCCCCGCAAGTAAATGCAGATACGCCATATTCCGGAAGCCAAAAAAAGCATTCACCATGGCAATGCTGCCCAGCACAAAAGTGAGCGCAAATCCTAAGCTCAGGTTGTAATTGGTGGCGGTGATGAACATCAACAAAAGCACTAGTACGAAAGTCCAGCCGGGTTTGCTGGGAAGCGTGAAGACGCGTCTTTGTCCCAGTAACACTTCACCGCTTTCAGGCTTGTGCTCGAGAAACAGAGTTTTCCGTAGACGCTGCTGCAAGGATTTAAACATTGTCCGGCTCAGTGTAAGTGAGAGTTAAACTGGGACACGTTTCATTAACTCCGCCAGCAATTCACTGCTGACATTGATTTTCCCGCTGACAGATCGGATGGGCCTGAGTCGGTGCGCAATGACCGGGATAATCACTGCCTGCACATCTTCAGGCAATACATGATCACGGCCCTCGAGTGCCGCCCATGCCCTTGCTGCTTGCAATAAGGCGATAGATGCACGGGGACTCATTCCTTCGGCAAACAAGTCACCTTGACGGGTGGCATTCGCCAGTGATTGGACGTAGTCGATTAACGGTCCGGAAGTATGAATTTTTTTGAGTTCGCGTTGTGCTTGAATCAGTTCTTCCGCTTGCATCACGGCAGGTAAGTTTGCCAGCAAACTACGGCGATCTTCACCCATCAACAAAGCGCGCTCTGCCGCTGCATCAGGGTAACCCAGTGACAGGCACATCAGGAAACGATCCAGCTGCGATTCTGGTAGTGCAAAGGTGCCGACCTGATGGGCGGGGTTTTGCGTCGCAATGACAAAAAAAGGCGATGGTAGAGGACGTGTTTGTCCTTCGACAGAGACTTGACGTTCTTCCATTGCTTCAAGTAAGGATGACTGGGTTTTTGGCGTAGCACGATTAATTTCATCTGCCAGTAACACTTGTGTAAAAACTGGGCCTGGATGAAACAGAAACTGACCTTTTTCGCGATCAAAAATAGAGACGCCGATGACGTCAGCAGGGAGTAAATCGCTGGTGAATTGCAGACGATTAAATCGTAGTCCGAGAGAAATCGCCAAGGCATGCGCCAGTGTCGTTTTACCAACCCCAGGTAAATCCTCGATTAATAAATGACCACCAGCAAGCAAACACACCAGCGCCTGTCGGATCTGCAGTTCTTTGCCGATGATGACATGATTAACCTGTTTGGCAACTTGATGCATTTTAGAAAACATGCTGTTCCTTGAAATAAAATCCAGAATGCAGTGTAAACCGATTCTGCTTGTTCTGTTGTAATCAGACGTGATCTCTCAGTGACATTTGCAAAAGTGACCAAATAGGCGGAAACTTAGCAATGTCGATACTCAAGTAGTAAAGACGAGAGGTAGAGAGGCTAGTAAGCATGCGCAGCAGAGCTAATGAGCAAAAAAATAGTAAATAAAAAGACACAACAGAGGATGGCCATTAATTCCTATGGCTGGCGGTCGTGCAATAACTTTTATTGTTATTGTGTAATGATTTTTCGAGTTTCATCATGTCATTAGATGATACTTGCGCACCTCTTAAAACAGATAGATAGACGAGACATGACTACCGCGTATTACACCCATGCCGATTGTAAAAGGCATGAAATGGGCTCTTGGCATCCCGAATCTCCAGAGCGTTTACAGGCCATTGAGGATCAATTGATCGCCAGTCGGATCAATACCTTATTAGATTATCGTGACGCACCACTCGCGCTGGAATCTGACCTGGCCCGCGTGCATACGCCTGACGCAATCTACCGGATTCGCGAAAATTGCCCGACCGAGCGCTCAGACTATGCGCATTTTCCACTCGATGCCGATACCTCGTTAAATGCCTACACTTGGCGAGCATCATTACGTGCCGCTGGCGCAGCCATTGCGGCGACAGATGCGGTGATTGATGCTGAGATTGATAACGCATTTTGCGCAATACGACCGCCAGGTCATCATGCGACCAGCAAAGAGGCAATGGGTTTTTGCATGTTCAATAACGTCGCCGTTGCAGCCAAGCATGCACTGGATGTACGTGGTCTTAAGCGTGTCGCGATCGTTGATTTTGACGTTCATCACGGTAACGGCACCGAAGAGATTTTTAATCATGACCAACGCGTGCTGATGGTGAGTTTTTTTCAGCATCCGTTCTATCCTTATAGCGGCGCAGAGCAGCCCTCTGCCAATATGGTTAATGTTCCTGTTCCTGCGCACAGTTACGGTAACGCCATTCGTGAACTTGTGACCGAAAAATGGCTGCCTGCATTGAGAGAATTTAAGCCCGAAATGATTTTCATATCTGCCGGCTTTGATGCTCACAGAGAAGACGATATGGGACAACTGGGCTTGGTTGAAGCGGACTATGCATGGATGACCCGCCAAATCATGGAGATTGCTAATGAGTTTGCGCTAGGGCGCATTGTGAGCTGTCTGGAGGGAGGTTATAACCTCTCGGCGTTAGGTCGTAGCGTGATTGCGCATGTCAAAACGCTTGCTGATCTTGAATAAAGTACCGGTCGCTTTGATGTCCCCGATTGATGCCACCGATGCCACCGATGGCACTATTTTTTGAACGCTCATTTTTATCGCAGGATATCATCTCATGCAGGATTACGATTCTTGTTCATTATTGAAAACTTCCCGGTTACTTTTACGCCGATTATCGTTGTCTGATCTTGATATCGCGGCTGAAATTCATGGCGATCCCGCGACGAATCTACATAATCCTACCGGTCCCCGTACGCGAGAGCAGACCGAGCACTTGCTGCAGATATGGAGTGCGGCATGGGATGACAAGGGAATTGGTTATTGGACAGTCTGTGATCAGTTCGCGCCCGCTGTCGTGCTTGGTTTTGGTGGCATCATGCATAAGCAAATTGGAGATGTCACTGGGTTAAATTTGTATTTCCGATTGGCTCGCTGTGCGTGGGGCAAGGGTTTCGCACAGGAAATGGCGTGCGCGGCGCTGGATGTCGCCTTCAGAACGAGAGTAGAACCCGCGGTGTATGCGCTAGTAAGGCCAGCGAATACCGAATCCCGGCGCACCATTGAAAAGATAGGTATGCGCTTGCACAGCGATACGCAAGATGTGGCAGGGCAGTTACCGAGTCTGATTTATCGGGTGACGCTCGAAGAGTATCACTCACGCCATGTCAAAGAAAATCCGTTGATGGCAGGATCCTGACGTCATCGCTTAATGCCGATGGTGATAATTTTTTGGCTTCTATTTGTTGCAAGGAATCATTAATGAAAAAATCTGATGCATCTTCGTACTCGTGTGTTCTGCGTATCGAGAAGTCATTGAACGCTAGTACAATAGATGCTGAAATTACTAAATAAACGCTACATAGCTGATTTTTAACGATAAAAATGTGTTGAAATGCTATTTTTATAGGCAATGGCAACTGATTTTTCGCTTTCGTTTGTGGATTTTTATTTGTATAATCTGTCGTATTACTTTAATTGATTTATTTAGGCAAACCCGTCGAAAGCCGGGGACGCAAAGCTTCCGACCTACGGTGCTCACTTATTAGTGTACTAAGGTAGCGGGGTTGCCAGTGTTGGCGTGCTTTACTGACACTGTGCGTGCGCAGCCTTTTTCCATTTTGGAGAGCTGACACCATGAGTTTCAATCAAAAACGCTTGTTAACATCCGTTTTTTCCACTATTTCTTCCCCCTTAGTGTGTGTGCTGGCGTCTGCTGGTATGCTCAGTGTGCTCAGTGTGCTTAGTGCTTGTGGCAGCGGTACCGGTACTACATCGACGGCAGCAAGCACAGACGTAACTGCGCAGGTTTCAAGTGCAACCATGACTTTTGGCGTCAGCGCACCAACGACAGAGATACCACTTGTCACCGTATCGCCGACGTTTCACGTTGCACCTGTTATTCTTGTCGCTCCTTCTGATGTTGACGTCGTTAATCCTGTTGCTTCAGCCAGATTGGTGCCAAGTCAGCAAGCCATCCCTAGTGAGTTCCAAGGACTCTCAACACGTGGTCTGACGTTGTCAACTTTACAGTCAGTCCACTCGGCGCGTCTTCTGAGTGCACAAAGCGTCAACACAGGTGCGGTAACCCCTAAGGTGAGCTCGTCTTTCGCTACAACCTATACACCAGCACAAATTCGCGCAGCGTATGGTTTGCCAAGCTTACCAGCCAGCTTTACTGGCTTGAGCGCAGCACAGGCAGCGCAGTTGGGTGCTGGACAGACGATTTATATTGTCGATGCACAAAGCGATCCGAACGTCGTTGCGGAGTTGACTGCGTTTAATCAAAAGTTCGGTTTGCCTGCGTGTACGGTGAAAACCATTGCTACAAACGCGTCGTTGCCTTTATCGGCGCCATCCGTTTCCTCGTGTGATTTTTCTATTGTTTATAGTACGCCTGCTGCAGGCATGACATCGACAGCGCCAGCCTATAACTCTGGCTGGGCGACCGAGATCACGCTTGATGTTCAATGGGCACACGCGACGGCACCTTTGGCACGTATTGTGTTGATTGAGTCTGCGGATGCATCCAATACTGGCCTTATCGGTGCGATCAATCTTGCCAATAAAATGGGCCCGGGTGTGGTGTCAATGAGTTTTGGCGGTGTAGAAGGGAGTTGGACTGCGTCTGTTGATTCTGCTTTTTCAAATGCGCAAATGACCTACTTGGCGGCAACCGGTGATAATGGCGCTGGCGTGAGCTGGCCATCCGTATCTTCTCGTGTGCTCGCTATTGGCGGTACATCGCTTACTTACAACGGTGGAACACGTTCTGAAGCAATCTGGTCCGGTACCGGTGGCGGCGTCAGTGCTTATACCCCTACGCCAGCCTATCAAAATAATGCTGTGCCAGGTATGGGAACGCCGACCAATCGCACGGTTGCTGATGTGTCTTTTAATGCAGATCCTTCAACTGGCCAATATGTTGCCGTCATCAATCAGGGTAGTAGCTCCGTTGGCTGGTTAAGTGCGGGTGGAACTAGTCTCGCGACACCGCAATGGGCAGGTATTATCGCAGTGGCGAATGCACTACGCGTGCAATCATCCAAAGCATTATTGGGTGCGCCACACACTGTTCTTTATCAACAGATTTCGACAGTACCAGGAGCTTACGCCAGCAGCTTTGCTGATATTAAGCAAGGTAACGATGGTAGCTGCGCTGCTTGTTCTGCAAAAACTGGATATGACTTCCCAGCCGGATTAGGTACGCCGAACGTGACTAATCTCTTGACTGCCTTAGCGGGCTCTGGCGCGGTCAGTGCGCCGGTTGTCAATGGCGCGAGTGTCAGCGGTCAAGTTGGAACTCCTTTGTCCTTCACGGTCTCGGCCTCATCTCCTAATCCTTTAAGCTTCAGTTTAAGCGGTGCACCGTCTGGCTTGTCCATTAATAGTACGGGTATTGTTACTTGGGCTATGCCTGTCGCTGGCACTTATACCGTAACCGTCACTGCGACAGATGCCAAGGCGAATTTGTCCGGTAAAGGTGTTTATGTTGTAACAATCGCAGCGCCAGTACCGCCGGTCGTCACTGGCGCTAACGTGAGTGGAAAAGTCGGTACTGCGTTGTCATTCACGGCGAGCATCAATGACAGCAACCCCTATACCGTCAGCTTAAGCGGTGCGCCATCGGGTATGACGATCAATAGCGCTGGTGTTGTAAGTTGGGCTACGCCGGTGTTAGGAACCTATTCCGTCACTGTTACTGCGACTGACAGTAAGACTGGTCTTAGCGGCAAAGGCGTGTACGTCGTAACTATTGCAATGCAGCCAGCACCTGTCGTCAGCGGTGGCAGTATCAGCGGCACTGTCGGCACGTCGCTGTCGTTTGCAGTCAGTGTGGCCAATAGCAATCCCCTGACCTATACCTTAAGCGGAGCACCATCCGGCTTGACTATCAGCACGGGTGGCATTGTGACCTGGGCAAAACCGGTTGTAGGAACCTATAACGTCACAGTGATTGTGAAAGATACAAAAACAGGCTTAAGTGGTCAGGGTATCTATACCATCGTCATTAGTGCAGTGGCGCCAGTGGGACCAGTGATTACAGCGCCTGCAATGACAGGTGTGGCAGGTAAGGCAATGTCGGGAACGATTAGTGTGACTGATACTGGCGCTACTGGGATCTCTATTTCCATCTCAGGTGTTCCTTTGGGCATGACTCTGATGCCAGGCAGCGCGACTGGTATATCGTTAGTAGCAAGTTGGTCTAACCCTGTTACAGGAACATATACCTTGAAAGTCACTGTGACCGATAATCTTGGCCGCACTGCAACGGTATCCGTTCCAGTGACGATTACCGCACATTGATTGTCGCTGACGCTCTGAGTTTGTGAAGAAAAAAACGGTACTGATCTGTTCAGTACCGTTTTTTGTATTGAATGTATGCATCAGAAGCGAACAGCATGTGGATGAACAAAAAGACCATATTGTGAACTGCACCCCAAAAGTTGGACACCCGTCCTAACTTTTGGGGTGTTTTCATGAGTAAATACACAAAGCAATTCAAACTGGCCGTTGTTAAACGGTATCAAGAAGGTTCAGCGGGTTATCAAGCCG